>CAMLRJ010000233.1 GCA_946482345.1 uncultured Cellvibrio sp. | reverse complement strand
CGTTTTTCAGTATTGGCCAAGCGCAGATAAAACTGTCCCTGGGTATCCCGCTCCAATGCTTCAATGTGTTGTTTGGAAACTAACGCATTGCGATGTATGCGAACAAATCGTGCGGGAAATTCGTCCTGCAATTCTTTTAAGGTTTCATCCAATAAATGTTCACCATGGGTGTGATGCACAGTGACATATTTCTGGTCTGCAATAAAATAACGTATATCTTTTATCGGGATTAATTCCATACCCCTGTGCGTTTTGGCACTGATGTGTTGTCGCTGGGGAGTATTATCAGCTTTTTCTTTTGCAGCTGCGCGTTGAATTTTGTTAAGTTTTTGCGCTTTCTCCAACACTTGTATCAGTTGCTCGGCTTTAACGGGTTTTAACAGGTAGCCAATTGCGGATGTACCAAAAGCATCGATTGCATGGCTGTCATAAGCGGTGCAAAACACTATCGCCGGTGGATCATCCATATTGCTGATTTCGTGGGCGAGCGTTAAGCCATCTTTTCCGGGCATACGAATATCCAGCAATACCAGATCGGGATCTTCTTCAGTGATGATTAACATGGCTTGCTGTGCATTTTCTGCATCCATGACACGATCAACACCATCCATTTTTTCTACCATTCGACTCAGGCGTTGTCGCGCCAGCAATTCATCATCAACAATTAAAATATCCATTAATGTTCACCTGTCACAGGACAAAAAATGTAAGTGGTAAATTGACCTTGTTCTGCACTGCTGGATAAACGCGCAGCGTCACCATAGTGTGCTTTTAATCGACTGCGAATATTTTCCAGCGCCATACGGTTGTGGCGATGTGAGGAATCAGCATCATGATTTTTTTTGGCAAGTCGATAAGGATTGATGATCACTATGCTCAGCAATTTATCTTTTTGTGAAATTTTGATGCTGATCTTCCCACCTTCCGGCAAAGGTTCTATGCCGTGCAGGATCGCATTTTCAATCAGCGGTTGCAGCATCAAACTGGGGATCAGAGTTTGGTTGAAATGTTCAGTGATTTGCCAATCAACTTTCAATCGTTTGCCAAGCCGTAATTCTTCAATTGCCAAATAACGTCTACACAATTCCAATTCGCGCTCCAGTGAAATCAACGTAGGTTCGGCAAGGCTTGCACGAAATAATTCCGAAAGATCTTCGACCACTCTTTCCGCTGTTTGTGGTGCGCTTTCAATTAAACTGGCGATACTGTTCATGCAATTAAATAAAAAGTGCGGACGAATTCGCGATTGTAATGCTTGCACTCTCGCTTGCATTTCGGCTTCGCGTTGATTGCGTAATTGTTGTTGCAAAAATAAATAGCGCAATAATATGCCGGCCGATATTGCTGTGATTAATAAGTTGTTGAGTATCTGCCAATAATTGAATTCAAATTTAAGATCGGTAGTAATTAATCCGGCAACAAATATATAAATCAATTGCCCGAACACCGACAAAAATAAATTGATGAGCAGTATCACACCTATGGATAAACTGCCTGCTCTGACTCGTGTCATCTGCGCCAGTTTTGGTCGCAGGCGGCAAAGTGCATAAGCACCCAGCAAGGTATTCCACTGTGCTACCACCGACACCATGGCAAATTCATCCCAATCCAGATGCGGTAAACCGCTGCTGCTAATACAGATTAACAACGCAATTAATTCGGCAACCAACACTAATAAAAAGAGCGATTGGCTTTCACATAAATTGGGTAAAAAATCATTGCCTTTATAGCCTGATAAATTGCTGCCTGAATGGTTGGGCAAATAAACAGGCAAGTTTTTGTTGGACTCATTGGTCATATATTAGGCCTTTGCTTGGGCACTGGTTATAATGCGCCCCTTTTTGTTTCCTAGCATAGCAGGCAGATTCCATTCATGAGCCAGAACGACCAACCGATCAAACCCTGGGGCGGGCGCTTTTCCGAAGCAACCGATGCTTTTGTAGAAAGATTCACTGCATCCGTCAGCTTTGATCAGCGACTTTTTCATCACGATATCAACGGCTCAATTGCCCACGCCACCATGTTAGCCAAAGCCGGTGTGCTGACCGCAGATGATCTGCACAAAATACAGCAAGGTCTGGAAGATATTCGCCAGCAAATTAACGCAGGCAAATTTGATTGGTCGATCAGCCTGGAAGATGTGCACATGAACATCGAAGCTCGTCTGACCGAAAGCATCGGTATTGCGGGCAAGAAGCTTCATACCGGACGTTCGCGCAACGATCAAGTCGCCACCGACATACGCCTCTATCTGCGCGACGAAATTGATGCAATCAGCAAAGAACTGACTCGCTTGCAAACAGGTTTGGTCGATCTCGCTGATCGCGAATTCGACACCATCATGCCCGGCTTCACCCATTTACAAACTGCACAGCCTGTCACTTTCGGCCACCATTTATTAGCCTGGTTTGAAATGCTGCAACGCGATTACGGCCGTTTGCTGGATTGCCGCAAGCGTTTGAATTACTCACCTTTAGGCGCAGCGGCTTTGGCGGGAACCACTTACCCAATTGATCGTCACTACACCGCAGAATTATTAGGCTTCACCGCACCGACAGAAAATTCACTCGACTCGGTCAGCGACCGCGATTTCGCAATCGAGTTTTGCGCATTCGCCAGTATTTTAATGACGCACTTGTCACGCATGAGTGAAGAGTTGGTACTTTGGACCTCATCGCAATTTTCCTTTATTAATTTGCCCGATCGATTTTGCACTGGCTCATCCATCATGCCGCAGAAAAAAAATCCCGACGTTCCCGAATTGGTTCGCGGAAAAACCGGTCGCGTCAATGGACATTTAATTGCATTATTAACCTTGATGAAATCCCAACCTCTCGCTTACAACAAAGATAATCAAGAAGACAAAGAACCCGTATTCGATGCCATCGATACAGTGAAAGATTGCCTGCGCGCTTTCGCCGATATGATCCCGGCAATCCAACCCAAAAAAGAAAAAATGTACGAAGCCGCAAAACGCGGATTCTCCACCGCAACCGATCTCGCCGATTATCTGGTACGCAAAGGCGTTCCTTTCCGCGACGCGCATGAAATTGTCGGCAAATCCGTTGGCTACGGCGTAAAAACCGGAAAAGATTTATCCGAAATGTCACTGCAAGAATTACAACAATTTTCCAACAGCATTGAGCAAGATGTTTTTGCTGTGTTGACGCTAGAAGGTTCTGTTGCTGCAAGAAATCATATTGGTGGGACTGCGCCGGTGCAGGTTAAGGCAGCGGCGAAGCGGGCTAAAGAAAGTCTTGCTGAACGCAAATAAATCCGCCTTCATAAAAAACGCCGCACTTGTTGCGGCGTTTTTTATTCGGAAATGGTTGTATGTATTCTGTTTAAAACTATTGCAAAGTGATGGTGTGAACTGTATATCTGCAATCGCGTTTAAACTTGGGTATATACAAATCTATATCGAAGTAATATTTGACTCATTGATTTTTCAGTAGTCAAAAAATCCTCGACAATATATTTCCGAAAATATACAGTTTGTTAATGCTGTAAAATAACCTTTTAAACAAACCATCACTTATAAATATCAATGGAGTTAAAATGAAGTTAATGCGCTTATTAATACTTACTGTAATTTGCACTTTTTCTGCGAAAAATTTTGCGTGGGATGGACAAGTAACAGGAGTAATACAAAATATTGATGTTACTGCTGGAGAAAACTTTGGTTTTCGTATTGCTTTAAAAGATGCTCCGAAATTGTGCGGCAACAATAATACTTGGGCATTTTTATTTGAATCGGACAGTAACTATAAGACCTTCGTGAGTGTTTTGCTCGCAGCAAAGCTCGCTGAAAGATCTGTAGTTATATATACAAATCGAGATGCTAGTGGTTACTGTCACATCGGTTACGTATCTCTGTATTAGTTAATTTTTCTAGCTCTTATAATAAAAATTTATTCTTAGGGTTGGTTTCGGGGGAAGCTCAGAGTGATCGGAATTAAATTATTTTTAAGTAGCAGTTTCATGGAGACAAAATGAAAAAATTCGTAATGATCACCACATTAATTACCTTGACAGGTTGTATTAATTTTCCAAAATCTGAGCAATCGCTTATGGAAACCGGATCAAAAAGCCCTGCAATGTGTAGCAGCCAACCAATAGAAAAATTGACTCAAGATGTTGAAGCTTATCTTTCAAAATGTTTTCGATGGAAAAGAGATGTTTATGTTAATGGGGCCAATGTCACAACTAATTTCTATGTGTTAAAAGAGGCCTCTCCAAGCGGCAAAAAATATCTGGTAACTCTTCCTCAAAGCGATTCATCTGGCTATTTACTTGCTATAAATGTTGAGCAAGGCAGTGGTGACTGCAAGTCGTCAATTAATGCTTATGCATATAATTTCATGTGGGCAAGACATTTTGGAAAATTAGAATCCATATCGAAAGGCGAAAAAGCATTTTGCCCAATTTAAACCGTGTCGATTATCCAGGAAACTGGGTCAGTAGGAAACGGGGTCGGAGTCTAGGCGAAATCAAAGGGGATTATTGTGCTAGAGAAAATTTTTAAAAAGGAAAAGCCAAGAGTTTATCTTGGCACTTTAGCAGTTGTACCTCGAACAGGAATAAAAAAGAGTTTTGATTCGTGGGATTTGACAGGTATTGTCGAGCTGGATGGCAAGCTTAAAGAAAGTCTCGCTGAAATATTTTGCATCTCTCCATCAACATCCAGATCGGATGTATTGGAAAACGACCTTGTTCTCGATGTTTTAATATCTGAATTCCAGCTAGGTACAGCACTTTTTTCAGACATTCCATTCCCTATATTTTGGCGACCGAAAGTTACTTTAGTTTCAAAACTAAGCAATCTCAATTCCGGGGAAACAAAGAAGGTAATATCTGTTACAGAAAAAATGCCCTGGAAGGAGTTTTTTGGTCGCCTTCTTACCTTGCAGAGTTTAATCGGGCTCAGGCCCAGCTTTAATATTAATGACTTAGAGAAACTTCTGTTTATTGGTAGTAGCAAGGTCATTATGAAAATAAAAAGCTCCATTTAAGGGAATTATTTTTATACTAACCTAATTTTTAACTGAAAAATCTAACTCAGAGGAAAAATACAATGGGTGCATGGTCACACGAACCGTTTGGTAATGATGATGCAAGTGATTGGGCTGTGGATCTGGAAGAGACAAAGGATTTGTCCTTAATCGAAGAGGCTCTTAATGATGTATTGCAGGCTGACGAATATCTGGATGCACCAGAAGCGTCAGTGGCTATTGCAGCAATCGAGGTTATCGCAAAGTTACTTGGAAAAGGAACACAAACTGATGCCTACTCTGAAGGAATTGATGAATGGGTGAAATCAATTTCGATTAAACCAAGCACTGCACTTATCGCCAAAGCCAATCGTGTTTTAGAACGTGTTCTTGGCGAGGATTCAGAACTCCGCGAGCTATGGGAAGAAGTCGGAGCTGATGATTGGCTGAATTCTGTAAATGCATTACGGAAAGCAATTAATTAATGTCGCTGACGCAGATTGCAAACAGTTTTATTTCTGTAGCGATTTTACTGTAATTAACACTGCAATAGACTGTACAAAGCAAACATCATGAGAATTTTTAAAGACAAAAACAATTATCCAGTTCATTTATCTTCTATTCATGGGCGGGATGCTTTTGAAGGTATGATTGAAGGTACGCCGTCGCTTGTGAGAAAAATGCGATTGCGCCGCGCAAATGAGGATATGAAAAACGAGGGTGTTTATTACTCGGGCATTGAACAAATAGAACGGGAATTGAAGGATACATCTGGCGAGGATTTACCTTGGCCACCGCAAGAGTGTTGGCAAGCCCAAGTTGGTTCATCAGATTATCTTGGTAACTTTGGCGATATTTATCGTTATGAAAAGAAGCAGTTAATTATTCATTGGTATGCGGAGGGTAGTGACCCTATGCGGCATCTGGGTCAGATAATTGAAGGCATCGATTTTCTGTCTCTCTGCAAAACCTTGATAGAAGATAGCTACGATTAACT
>CAMLRJ010000232.1 GCA_946482345.1 uncultured Cellvibrio sp. | reverse complement strand
TAGAGATGTGAATCAACACGCACACCCAAACCACCGGGGGCATGGAAACCTTTAACCAAACCTGCGCAAGGCATAAAGGTTTTCGGATCTTCTGCGTTGATACGACATTCAAACGAATGACCTTTGATGACTATGTCAGATTGTTTAATTGACAACGGCAAGCCGGAACAAACACGAATCTGTTCTTTGATCAAATCAATACCTGTCACCATTTCAGAAACAGGATGTTCAACCTGAATACGCGTATTCATTTCGATAAAATAAAAACGCCCATCTTCATACAAAAATTCAAAAGTACCTGCGCCTTTGTAACCAATATCAATACAGGCTTTTACACAGGCAGCATAAGTTGCTTCGCGAACATCTTGTGGAATTCCCGGTGCAGGTGCTTCTTCCAGTACTTTTTGGTGGCGACGTTGCAGTGAACAATCGCGATCACCCAAATGAATCGCGTGACCTTGTCCGTCCGATAAAATTTGCACTTCCACGTGACGTGGATTTTGCAAAAACTTTTCCATATACACAGTGCCATCACCAAAAGCAGCTTTGGCTTCTGCCTGGGTAATGTGGATGGAATTAATTAATGCAGCTTCTGTATGCACCACGCGCATTCCGCGACCACCGCCGCCTGCTGCTGCTTTGATAATTACCGGATAACCAATACGTTTACCGATTTTCAAACATTCTTCTGCATCTTCCGGCAGCGGACCGTCTGATCCTGGCACTGTCGGAACGCCTGCTTTTTTCATGGCTTTGATAGCTTCAACCTTGTCGCCCATCATGCGGATCACATCTGGATCAGGCCCGATAAATGTGAAACCGCTTTTTTGTACGCGCTCAGCGAAATCGGCATTTTCTGCAAGAAAACCATAACCGGGATGCACAGCTTCGGCATCGGTGATTTCCATGGCTGCAATAATTGCCGGAACATTTAAATAACTTTTCGGTGACGGATTGGGGCCAATACAAACCGATTCATCGGCGAGGCGAACATGTTTTAAATCGCGATCAACCTGTGAATGGACGGCAACCGTTTGGATGCCCATTTCTTTACAAGCGCGCAACACTCGCAGAGCAATTTCACCACGGTTGGCGATTAGGATTTTTTGAAACATAAATCAGTTCCTCAGTGTGCTATTTGTTTAGCGCAAAAATGTTTAGCGCGAATAATTAAACAATTGTCACCAAGGGTTGATCGAATTCGACGGGGCCACCATCGTCCACCAAAATGGCTTCAATGGTGCCTGCTTTGTCAGCCTGGATTTGGTTCATCATTTTCATGGCTTCGATAATACAAATCACATCGCCCACTTTAACTTGCGAGCCGACTTCTATAAATGATGGTGTGCCTGGGCTGGGCGAGCGATAAAAAGTGCCGACCATAGGTGATTTCACCAAATGTCCACTGGTAGCAGGTGCTGCAGAACTGGTGGTTGCAGTAGCGACTGGTGCTACCGATGCAGGCGCAGGCGCTGCTGCCGGAGCCGGGGCATAGTTCATGCTCGGTGCAAAAAATTGGGTGCCGGTTGGGTTGCGTGCGATGCGCACGGATTCTTCGCCTTCTTTGATTTCAAGTTCACCCAAATTGGATTCTTCCAACATTTCGATGAGTTTTTTAATTTTGCGAATATCCATAGAGACCTCTATTTGTTAACAAGGAGTTAGTTGTTGTAAATGTTCAGGAATGGGAAAGTTTGTGTATTGCGGCTTGCAAACCCAGGTAATAACTTTGTGCGCCGAAACCACAAATGACACCTTGGGCAATATCTGAAAAATAAGAGTGGTGACGAAAAGCTTCTCGCTTATGTACGTTGGATAAATGAATTTCAATAAAAGGAATATCGACACCGGTCAGTGCGTCCCGCAGGGCAACACTGGTATGGGTAAATGCAGCAGGGTTAATCAAAATAAAATCGACACCTTCTTTGCGTGCATCGTGAATCCGGTCAATCAATTCATATTCCGCATTACTTTGTAATGTCAAAAGATGGTGTCCGGCTTCCCTTGCGGTTTGCGATAGCTGCTGATTGATCTCATCAAGGCTGGCTACACCATAAATGCCAGGCTCACGTGAACCAAGCAGATTCAGGTTGGGGCCATGAAGTACCAAAATGGTTGCCATTCTCAGTAATCCTGTTGTTAATTTCGGATATCGTCAAACGACACGAAAAGGAAGAAGAAGTTCAACCAACCATGGTTAAAGTGCGGCGAGTTTGCCGGAAAAAGAACGTGCTGTCCACGTTGACAGCACAATTTCTTTCAGATATGAGGAGATGCCAGCAGGATTGCAGAAGTTGGCTTTTTGATCAGCAAACTTATGAGGATATTGGCGTCATTGGCCTTTTTTGCCGGATAACGCCTCCAGAACTATGTCTTTTGTCAGTATTTGCGGCAATACATCCGCTTTCCCTGCACGATTGGCGGGGAAGTAGAGATATAAAGGTACGCCACTGCGACCATACTCCTGTAAAACAGCGGTGATTTTCGGGTCGGAGTTGGTCCAGTCACCCTTTAATGTAGCGACTTCATATTGATCAAAAGCGGCACTTATATCGTCTGTATCCAGCACGGCTTTTTCGTTGGCCATACAGGTGATGCACCAATCAGCGGTGAAATCGATAAAGACAGCACGGCCATCCGCACGTAATGAGTCAACCAGTTCGGGGCTATAAGGCTGCCAGCGGGATACTTCCTGGCTGTCCTTGAATTGGTTCCAGGGGATATAAAAAGCAGTAAGAAAGCTCAGCAAAATCAGCAAGCGTTTCAAGTGTAGTTTCCAGTTACTGGTGTATTGCGTGGTCAACCAGCAAGCGAAGGCTATGAAGACGCCGCCCATTACCAAGGCTGCCATACCAGTAGTACTGGTTTGACGGCCGTAAACCCAAACCAGCCAAACCACTGCTATGTAGATGGGGAAAGCCAGGAATTCTTTCAGGGTTTCCATCCATTGGCCGGGTTGCGGCAAACGATTGGCTAATGCAGGGATGTAGCACAGCAACAGGAGAGGAAATGCCATGCCAAATCCCAATGCGATGAATACCAGCAGGCCAATATGGAAGGGTTGGGATAAGGCAAATCCCAATGCTGTTCCCATGAAAGGAGCAGTGCAGGGGCTGGCAACAACGGCTGCCAATACACCGGTAAAGAAAGAGCCTTGATAACCGGACTTGGTCGTAAGCCCTTGCCCAACACCCATCAGGCTGCCGCCTATATTCAGTAAACCTGAAAGGCTTAGGCCTATGATGAAAAACAAGTAAGCCAGCGTAGCAACAAGCCCTGGAGATTGGAGTTGGAATCCCCAGCCCACTTGTTTGCCGCCTTCTCGCACCAGCAGAATCAACGCTGCGAAAGCAACAAATGACACGACAATTCCCATGGTATACACCCATCCATGTGCCACCAGATGTTGTCGGTCAGAACCGGCAAGATGCATAACCTTTAAGGATAAAACGGGGAATACACAGGGCATGAGATTCAAAATAATGCCGCCTAAAAATGCAAAGAGTATGGCTTGCCACAAAAATCCGGACGAGTATTCAGTTGTGTCTGCTGGCGGATTGGTTTGTGATGTCTGTTTGCTGGCAGGAATATCCGGTGACTGGATTTGCTCAGGGGTGGCAACAGCAACTGTTTGGTTTTTGGCATCAACCCACAAATTCAATTTTTGTGGCGGATAACAAAGTCCCGCCTCTGCGCAGCCCTGGTATTCCACTTTCAATGCGAAGGGATTGGTTTTATCTGACAGGTCAATGGTTGCTGTGACTTCATGGTAGTGAACCGATGTTTCCCTGCCAAAAATCTCGTCGAATTTCATTTTTCCCTGAGGGTATTGGGCAGTCAGCGGGGTTTTATCCAGCAGCAGGAATTTGAATCTTTCTTCGTAGAGGTAATAACCTTCAGCGACTGTCCAGTGAAGCAAAAGCTGTTGATTGAGTATTTGGTAATCAAGTACGTAGGCTTGATCTACTGGTAGGAAATCATCATTGATCACAACAACTTTTGATGCGCTGTTGCTATTGGGGCTGGAAAATAATGCATCAGCAAGGCTGATATTCCAACTTGTGCCCAAAGCCAAAAAACAAATCAATTGTAAAAAAAAAGATTTCATAGGTATCTCTAAAAGACTATTAACTAAAAATTACAGTAAGATGACCCCAACTGCGAGCTGTGATTCTACCTTGTTACTGCTTGTTATGACCTTAATTCAAGCTTAACCCTGTCACAGAATAGCAAATTCCATCAGAGGTTAAGCTGGTTTGTTGTGAGAAATGTTTGTTATGTCCCGTTCTTATTATTCGTTTCGTATTCTTGGTGCATTGGTCGTTTTGTTATTGGTGCAAGCTTGTCAAGTTAAAAAAGAAATAAAAGAAATCCCCAAGCCTGTTGAAAAGCCGGTTCCGGTTGTTACCAAACCCGTTGAGCCACCCATGTCTATGGCAGTGAGATTATTGATTCTCAATGGTGAATACACACTGGCACATGATCAATTGCTGACACCAATAAACGATAATGCATTTGATTATTTTCGTGCAGCATTAAAATTGGATCCGAATAATCAGAGAGCAAAAGGTGGATTGCAAGGAATCGTCATGCGCTATGTTGATTTCGCGCGTCAAGCTGCTGCGCGTGGTAATTATTCTGCTGCGACGACTATGTTAAATAATGCCCGCATTGTAGATCCGGAAAATTTGTTAATCAAAGAAGTATCTGCTGCACTGAGCGAACAAATTAAATCTGCACCACCTGTTGAATCTTACAAGGGGGGAAGTAATGAGTTTTTGTTGAATGTTGCTTTGTTGGGGAAAGATGATCCGGAAATTTTATCCAGACTTGCTGAAATAGTTCACAAATTAAAAGCAACCAATTCATTGGCATTAATTATCGCCAGAACCGATAACGAGGGTCGATGGATTTATCAAAAAATGCGTGAAGCTGTGCCGGGTTACAGAGTGAGAGGTGATATCAAAATAGGTTCACCTCCAAGAGTGATACTGGAACCAATTGTGCAGTGATATGCAGATGTTTTTTGTTATTAGGTTTTAATATTCAATACTGTGTCATAAATTCGTCATCTTAAAACTCTAGAGTGCCGCCGCAATTCCAATCAGCGAGCACTCTGCATGTCACCCAAACACTCTCATTTTAATGTTGCATTAGTTGATAAAATCTGGAATTTAAAACGGATTTGTGAATCCGAACTAAAAGTGCACATCCCGCTGAATATGGTTTTAAAGGATGATGAATATCGGGCGGAGCTTCTGGAAAAAGCTTTGCAAGTCAATCATGCGCCACTGACGCAATTGGTTTGGGAGATCCGGCAGATGGAAGACATTCTAATTGCTGCGAATACCCCTGATGACAGTTTGCACATTAAAAGAAAATCCCGTTACCGCATTCGCGTGAATTATTTATCGGCATTCTCGTTGAGTGTGCTGATTTTTTTGATGGGATATCTGTTGCGTTCCTTTTTACCACTGGAAGCAGGTTCGGTATTTGTATTGGAAGCTGTTGCCAGTACAGATATCAAACCTGCATTGATCCAGAAAAAAACATTCGCATCCAATACAATTATTGAATCGGACAAACCTTTATTTCGATTGCACGGTTCCAATACGCTGGGTGAAAAGTTGACGCCAAGATTGGTTGAAGCTTATTTGATGGCAAAAGGCGCTTCGCAAATTAAAACCAAAGAGGGAACCAATGCGGGTGAAAAAAATATTTCAGGATTAATCGGCGATAAAATTGAATTTGTTGAAATTCATGCGCATGGTTCAGGCACTGCATTTACCGATTTGGCTGCTAATAAAACCGATATAGGCATGTCGTCCCGGAGAATCAAAGAGCAGGAGCGAGAATCGCTTCTTCCTCGGTACGGTGATCTGCAATTGCCGGAAAATGAATTGGTGGTAGGTTTGGACGGGTTGGCCATTATCACACATTCAGGGAATCCAATACCGTCATTGAGTCTTTCTCAAGTTGTTAAAGTATTTTCCGG
>CAMLRJ010000231.1 GCA_946482345.1 uncultured Cellvibrio sp. | reverse complement strand
GCTGATCGCCCTCACCTCCAGCGGCCCGCACTCCAATGGCTATTCATTGGTGCGCAAAATTATTGAAGTCAGCAAAGCCGATCTCAACCAAAACTGCGGCGGCAAACCACTTGCAGATGCACTCATGGCACCCACGCGCATTTACGTAAAATCAGTATTGAAATTAATTGCGGAATCAAAAGTGAATGCCATGGCGCATATCACCGGTGGCGGCCTGACCGAAAATATTCCACGGGTATTGCCGGAAAATTGCAAAGCGGTAATCAATACCAAAAGCTGGACATTCCCACCCGTATTCCAATGGTTGCAACAAGCAGGCAATGTACAAATTCGCGAAATGTATCGCACCTTTAACTGCGGTGTGGGCATGGTGATCGCGGTGCCCGCATCTGAAAAAGATAACGCCCTGAATATTTTGCGCGCAGCCGGTGAGAATGCATTTGTGATCGGCCATATCGCTGATGCACAAGCGGGCGAACACCAAGTGGACTTACAAGGTTTGTGATGACAAAAAACATTCGTGTTGTGGTGTTGATTTCCGGTAGCGGCAGTAATCTGCAAGCCCTGATCGACGGACAACAAGCGGGCGACTTACCGATTGAGATAGTCGCCGTTATCAGTAATCGACCCGATGTTTTTGGTTTGACGCGTGCAGCACAAGCCAATATTCCAACCCTGTTGCTGGATCACAAAACGTTTGCCAATCGCGAAACATTTGATCAGCAATTAATGCAAACGATTGATGACTATTCGCCGGATTTAGTTGTGCTTGCGGGTTTTATGCGAATTTTAACTCCGCAATTTACGCAGCATTATTTGGGCAAGATGTTAAATATTCATCCGTCACTGTTACCAAAATTTCAGGGATTGCACACACACCAACGCGCATTGGATGCAAACGAAACCCGCCACGGCGTGACAGTGCATTTTGTAACTGCCGAATTGGATGGCGGCCCCAGTGCAATACAAGCCAGCGTGCCCATTATTGAAGGGGATGATGCAAGTTCATTAGCGAAACGCGTGCAACGTCAGGAACATATTATTTATCCTTTGGCCGTAAAGTGGTTTGCCGAAGGTCGATTGGTGATGAAAGACAATCGTGCGTATCTGGACAATGAACTTTTGCCGGAACATGGCTATCTGATAGAAAGTCATGAGCACTAATTCAAGGAACTTTATGCGCAATTTAATTTGTATGCCTAATGTAATCTGTGTGTTGTTGTCGTTTGTATTGGCATTACCCGCAATTGCCGATAACAAAAAGACCAACCTTACTAAAACAGCTACTGCACCGGTCACTTTTGATAATTTGTACAAAGCCAAACTTTATGGTTTTAATATCACAGTAACCAACCGTTTAACCGATTTGGGTAACGGACAATTCGATTTATTATTTAAAGCCGACAGCATGATTGGCAGCATTACTGAAACCAGCCGCATGCAATGGCTGGCCGATAAAAAAATCATTCAACCATTGCATTACGTTTATAAACGCCGCGGATTGGGGAAAAAACGCGATGCAAATTTAAGTTTTAATTGGCAGGAAAAATCGGTTTTAAATAACGTTGATAATTCCCGCTGGCAAATGAATATTGTTGACCAGGTGCAAGACAAACTCAGTTACCAAATTCAATTGGCGCAAGAGCTACGTGCAGGCAAGAAAAAATTTACTTATCAAATCGCTGATGGCGGCGAATTAAAGGAATACAGTTTTGAAGTGATGGGCGAAGAATTATTGGAAACACCCTTGGGCAAAGTAAATGCCATCAAAGTAAAACGCAGTCGCAGCAACAACAAACGCGTCACCTATGCATGGGTTGCACCCGACTGGCATTATTTATTAGTGCGCTTACAACAGGAAGAAGGCGGAAAGGCCTACACTATTTACATCACACAAGCCAAAATAAATGGCAAAAATATTGAAACATTTTAATCCACAACTATAGGTTTTTTTATGAATATCACCAACGACTGCGTTGCCAGCTTCCATTACACATTGACCGATAGCAGCGGTAAAACGCTGGACTCATCAGAAGGCCACGAGCCTTTAAGTTATTTGCACGGTGCAGGCAATATTATTCCCGGCCTTGAATCTGCTTTATTGGGAAAAATTGCCGGCGACAAATTAAATGTTGCAGTTCCTGCCGCACAAGCTTATGGATTGCGTGATGATGGCTTGATTCAGGAATTACCTTCAAGCATGTTCAGCGGAATCGATAAAATTGAAGTGGGTATGGAATTTCATGCCGAAACAGAACATGGCATGCAAGTAGTGACAGTGACAAAAGTAGAAGGTGATACAGTCACTATTGACGGCAATCATCCTCTGGCTGGCGTTGATTTAAATTTTGCGGTGGAAATTACTGAAGTACGTAGCGCAACCGAAGATGAGCTTCATCATGGACACGCTCACGGAGCCGGTGGTCATCATCACTGATCTGATGCACAAATATCTGACACAAAAAACCCGAATCACTTCGGGTTTTTTTATACTTCCAATTCCAGATACTGATTAATATCTTTCGCATCTACAGGAAAATAGCGATGCACGCCTGCAGAATAAGTGTATAAAACGACTGGGTAATGAGTAATTTTATTTCCTGTTGCCATAGGATAAACAAACAATCCAGATTTGGGCTGACTCATCCGCATAATTTCTCTGGCCTCGGGGCCATCAAACAGAAACTGTTTAAATTGGGACAGCAAATTTAAACCATTGGATTCACGCTTGACTGTATCAACAGAAAATCGTTTGGCTTGCTGACGCAACTCAGCCAAATCATCAGAAGAAAGTGTACGTTTTGTGCTAAACGCATAGATTTGATAAAACTGACCTGCACCATCACGATCCTTTACGCGCAGATCCGCTATTTTGTGATTCATAAACGCACGTTTAACCAGGGATTTTGTCCAGATTTCATGCCCTGTTTTAGGTCTGCCAAAGAAAAAAAGAAATGGCTTCATGACATTTTCAAATCCGTCCAGGGTTTTCAAACTGGCTTCCAGTCCAGCTAAATCATATTGGTGCATATATTTTTCTCCCAACGAATAAAATCCCAATAAACAAAC
Organism: uncultured Cellvibrio sp.; assembly: GCA_946482345.1. The sequence continues at coordinate 2,938 of CAMLRJ010000231.1, read as the reverse complement.
AACACTTCCTGGTCCGAAATGAAGATGAACAAAAAGAGATAACTGAATTTACTCGGAGGTTGTTGTAGAACAGTAGAGGATGGAAGGTTAATAAAATAACCCTGAATAATAAAGGGTTAAAAAAACAGCTTTCTATTTTTGTGATTGAGTAGACTTTTTGTGCCAAATTAAAGGACTGGCTGAAATCCTTGTTCACTTTTTAAAACATCGGAAGACATCCACAAGCGTCGATTTTTATTCAGGAATACTTGCTGGTAATACTCGATTAATTCTTCAGTAGACAGCTTCTGCAATTCATCTACCAATCGCTGACGGCGATTGAACAGGAAATCCTCCAGAAGTATTGCATCCCAAAAGCGAGCGTTTTGTTCACGAATCGATCTTGGTGGCTCTTTCAGTTTTTGTATTAACGAATCTTTATACTGGCCAATGTTTTCCTTGAACAAACTTTCCCCTGTATCCAGAAATGCATCTATTGCCTGGGCGATGTCATTTTCAGCAATTCTGGGTGACTGCACAATAAACAGGCTGCCCTCTACCTGTTTGATTGGCAAGGAAATGCTGGCCACAACATACCCCATCTGCTTTTCTGTTCTCAATTGATGAAAAAATTCAGGCTGCAATATTTGTCTAATCAATTGCATTTTCGCAATATCCGCATCTACCGCAGAAAGTGATTGAATGTAGAGCGCAACAATTTTGTCCTGATGAGGCAAAGCTTGTGTATACAACCATGGCTTTACTGAACTCTCCGGCATAATGGTCACAATCGAATCAGACACTTTGCGCCCCGTCTGATGTGATTGCAAACCATGCTCAATAATCGCCGATAATTTCATCGCTTCTTGCGGCAAATAATTACCGTAAATCAGCCCGTCTATTTCGGCATCCCATAAAAATTGTTTTGAAAATTGTAAAAATTGAGCATAAGTCACTGACTCAAGTGCAGAGCTCATTTGTGATGAAGACCATTCAGGGTGTGTCAATAATGATGGCAATCGAGCAATCATCACCTGATAAGGTAAATTTTTTTCTTCATTGGCCCAGTTACGCATTAACTCCGATTTTATTCTTGTAAATTGGTTTTCAGTAAAGTCCGGCTTTTCAAGCGCATCAATAACATAATTCAATAATAAACTTTGGCGATTGGAAAACCCCAGAAGCCTCAAATCAACTCCGCGCGAATGAGGCGTAATAGTAAATTCAAGGTTGGATAAACCTGCAAAATAAGCAAGGTCATTCAACTGATCCCGAATCATACTGCCAAATAAATAATTCATGGCTGAACGTTCAGCCGTTATATTCTCGGGCGGCACTACAATGCGTAAATTAATTGCGCTCTGCGGGCGATTGAATATCTGATCCTGCAAATACCATATTCTGGTGCGGTTTTTGGCAACCAATAATTCCGGCACTTTGGATACTCTGTCATTTAACAGGGAACCGGTTTTAACAAATAATTTTTCCGGAATAAACGGGTTGGGTTGAGGTAAAGCAAATTGTTGCCGTGTGCCAGGTTTGATACTCAGGATTTCAGGAATTGACCTTCTGACGCTGTAAGGAACTGAATAAATATCCGTTAATCGCAAGGCCAAAACATCCGGTGCAGTCAATGCCATCAATAAATTATCAGGGCGCAAATGGCGAAAACATTCCTGCAATTGTTTTTCATCAAACTTACGGAAAGTCATGGGGCCACGCAGAATATCCTTGACTGGATAATCCTGCATATTTTGCGCAAAACCAACCACGGTTTCTATAGGTGATTTTTTTTCGTCATAACGGAATTGGTTTTCACCCATGGTTTTCAATTCCTGATAACGCCATTCACTCATGCCATGCGATTGTATTTCTTTCAACACAAAAAAGAGTAATGAAATAATTTGATCTTTGGTTCTTACTCCCGAGGGTGTCAGCTGAATACTGACCTGAAACAAAGCATCATCTTTACTGGGATAGGCCAAACCTGCATTTAATTTTTCTGCCCACCCAAGATTTTTTAATATGTAAATCAAACTGCCTTTATTCTCATGACCCAATAAATGTGCAATGTAGTCGTAAGGTTTATTGATCAGCAATTCTTTGGATTGCGGTACCGGAAAACTAAAAGTCAGCTGGCGAATTTGTTTTTCCGGTTTGATTTCAACACTAAGCGGTAATGATTCCGGCACAAACATTGGCGGATAAGTTGGTTCGATGGCAGTATCGCGCAAAGGCACGGCCGAAAAATTTTGTTCCGCTAATTGCTGTAACTGCGACAATGATTGGTTACTTAATAAAACCAGTGTCATTTTTTCAGCTGAATAATGCGTCTGATAAAAATTCAGCAAATCCTCACGCACGGAATTATCCGGTGCATCCGCCAAAGTGCTGCTATTGCCGACAGCAAATTTTGACCCCGGGTGCAGAGGATTCATCAGTTCACGATACACATCCCATTCACGTCGAAAATCATCGCGTAATTTTGCTGAAAATTCTGCATCAACTGCCTGACGCTCGCGCTCCACATAAACGTCATTAAATAATGGCGATACAAAAAATTGCGCGAATCTGTCCAGCGCTTGTTCAAATGCACGATGTTTGATAGTGAAATAAAACTGCGTCGTTTCTGCAGAGGTTGATGCGTTATGCATACCACCATGCTCCGCAATAAATTGCTGATATTCACCGGGCAATGGATATTTTTCTGTTCCCAGAAACAACATATGTTCAAGAAAATGGGCAAGCCCCAATCGATCCGGAGGATTCTGGTTCGCGCCTACTGCAATATTAATCGCAGCAGCAGAGGCTTCCACAGTTGCATCTGAAACCAGCAGCACACGCAATTTATTCGGCAGTACCAGATAACGATATTCGCGATTATCCTGATCACTTTTTATCGGTTGCAGATTAATTGCAGGTAAAGGTGAATCCGTATTGCCCATCAAACTCGCCAGAT
>CAMLRJ010000230.1 GCA_946482345.1 uncultured Cellvibrio sp. | reverse complement strand
CAAATGGGCAAACCAGGTCGATTACCTTGATACCGGTTTCCAGCAACTCTTCTGAAGCCGCCAGATCTTCGTATTTCGGCGCTGCACGGTGAATTTGCATACGCTCTTTTTCACCGATTGGGCCTAACTCGTCGATTGGGTTACCCAACACGTCCATGATACGACCCAAAGTTTCGATACCGACGGGTACGCTGATCGGGTTGTGGGTGTTGGTGACTTCCAATCCGCGACGCAAACCCTCGGAAGAACCGAGAGCAATAGTACGCACTACACCGTCACCTAACTGTTGTTGAACTTCCAGCGTCAAGTTGCCTTTGGAAATGACCAGGGCATCATAGACTTTAGGTACTGCATCGCGCGGAAATTCCACGTCGATTACCGCACCGATGATTTGAACTATACGTCCGCTACTCATGTTGCATTCCTCTTGGTTCCGGAACCAAAATCCCGGCAGAAGGTTTAAAAGAAAATCGTTTCTTTAAATCAAAACCAATCGTCAGGTGATTAACTCACCGCTGCCGCACCGCCCACAATTTCGGAAATTTCCTGGGTGATGGCCGCTTGACGGGCTTTGTTGTAAATCAGTTTCAGGGTGTCGATCAGTTCACCGGCGTTGTCGGTTGCGTTTTTCATCGCAATCATTCGCGCTGCCTGTTCGCAGGCAGCGTTTTCAACAACGGCTTGATAAACCTGGGACTCGATATAACGAGTCAACAAACCTTTCAATAAGATTTCTGCATCCGGTTCGTAGATGTAATCCCAGTGGTGCTTTAATTTGCTGTTATCTTCTGCCAGCAAAGGCAACAACTGACTGACTGTCGGTTGTTGGGTCATGGTGTTCACAAACTCGTTACTGACTAAATAGAGTTTGTCGATTTTGCCTTCTTCGAAAGCATCCAACATGACTTTAACGCTACCAATAAGATCGGCTACTTGCGGTGCTTCGCCCAAATCACGTGTACTGGCGACTACATTGCCACCGAAACTTCTAAAGAAAGCCCCGGCCTTGGCACCTACCAGACACAGATCGATTTGCACTTGTTGATCGGCCCATTCTTTCATGTTCTTGATAGCCGTTTTGAACATGTTGACGTTCAAACCACCACAAAGACCACGATCACTGGACACCAAAATGTAACCCACGCGCTTGACGGGGCGATCTTTCATAAAACGGTGTTTGTATTCCGGATTGGAATTGGCCAAGTGCCCGATCACTTCGCGCATGCGTTGTGAATAAGGTTTGCCTAATTCCATACGATCCTGCGCACGACGCATCTTACTAGCGGCCACCATTTCCATGGCGCTGGTAATTTTTTGCGTACTCTTCACGCTGGATATTTTGGTCCGTATTTCTTTAGTGCCTGCCATTTTCAAAGACTCTCAAGTGGTTATGGAGCCAGTGACGGCTCCTCCAGATCCCAAGGATTACCAGCTGCGGCTGGCCTTCAGCTTGGTGATCAGTTCTTTGAACTTGCCTTCCAATTCGCCATTCCAGTCACCGGTTGCATCAATATGCTTGAGGGTGTCTGCATATTCAGATCCGGCGAAAGACAGCAGCGCAGCTTCGAAATCCAGAACCTTGTTCACCGGAACATCTTTCAAATGACCTTCGTTGGCGGCGTAAAGTACCAATGCCATCTGCGCAACACTTAATGGAGCAAATTGTTTTTGCTTCATCAGCTCGGTCACACGTTGACCATGTTCCAATTGAGCTTTGGTGGCTTCATCCAGATCAGAAGCAAACTGGGAGAAGGCCGCCAATTCACGGTATTGCGCCAGCGCGGTACGAATACCACCGGACAATTTCTTGATAACTTTGGTTTGCGCTGCACCACCAACACGCGATACCGAAATACCGGCGTTCATCGCAGGGCGAACGCCTGAGTTGAACATGCCAGACTCAAGGAAGATCTGACCGTCAGTGATCGAAATTACGTTGGTTGGAACGAATGCAGATACGTCACCGGCCTGGGTTTCAATCATTGGCAATGCGGTCAAAGAACCGGTTTTACCTTTAATCTCACCATTGGTGAACTTCTCGACGTACTCTTCGCTAACACGGGAAGCGCGCTCAAGCAGACGGGAATGCAGATAAAACACGTCACCGGGATAAGCTTCACGGCCTGGTGGACGACGGAGCAACAAGGAGATTTGACGATAAGCCCAGGCTTGTTTGGTCAGGTCATCATAAATGATCAAAGCGTCTTGACCGCGGTCGCGGAAGTATTCACCCATGGTACAACCGGCGAAAGGTGCCAGGAATTGCATGGCCGCAGGATCAGAAGCCGTAGCCGCAATCACAATGGTATGCGCCATAGCACCGTGCTCTTCCAGCTTGCGAACAACGCTGGCAACAGAAGAGGCTTTTTGGCCAATCGCCACATAAATACATTTAATACCGGAATTTTTCTGGTTGATGATGGCATCAATCGCAATCGCGGTTTTACCGATTTGACGGTCACCGATGATCAATTCACGTTGTCCACGACCAATAGGCACCATGGCATCAATCGCTTTCAAACCAATTTGCACTGGCTGGTCAACCGACTTACGCCAAACCACACCCGGTGCTACTTTTTCAACAGCGTCAGTTTGTTTGCTGTTGATCGGGCCCTTGCCGTCAATCGGATTACCTAAAGCATCCACTACACGACCCAACAATTCCGGGCCAACAGGGACTTCAAGAATACGACCGGTACACTTACATTTTTGGCCTTCGGCAACACCACGGTAGCCACCCAGAATTACCGCGCCGACCGAGTCGCGCTCCAGGTTGAGTGCCATACCATAAACGCCGCCTTCGAATTCAATCATCTCGCCGTACATTACTTCGGCAAGACCATGAATGCGGATAATACCGTCGGTAACGGAAACCACCGTACCTTCGTTTTGTGCTTCTGTTGAAAACTCAAGGCCCGCTATTCGCTGCTTGATGATTTCACTGATTTCAGAAGGATTCAGTTGCTGCATGCTCTGTTCCTCAACCCTAAATTAGGATTTCATTGCTTCGGCAAGTTTTGCCAAGCGCCCACGAACCGAACCATCAATGACAGTGTCGCCAGTGTGAATCACCACACCACCGAGCAGGCTCTTATCAACAGAACCTTGAACACTGACTTTACGATCCAGCCTGGTGCTTAACACTTCAGCCAATTTGTTAATTAAGTCCGCGGGCAATTCATATGCGGCTGTCACTTCAACATCGATGGTTTTTTCCTGTTGCGCTTTCATAGCCGCAAACAAATTTCGAATATAGGGAAGTAACGCCAGACGTTTGTTGCTCGCCAAGGTGTGGATGAAATTTTTCATACTTTCATCCAACTTTTCACCGCAGACATTGAGAAAAACGGACGCTTTTTGCGCGGCAGACAAACTCGATGTAACCAACACTTTTTTCACCGAGGCCTCTTCTGCCACAGCCGCTGTGACTTCCAATGCATCAAACCAGGACTGCAATTGGTTAGCCGCCAAAGCATGCTGAAATGCTGCTTTGGCATAAGGTCTTGCGAGGGTGGTGAGTTCTGCCATAACTACCTCAATTACAACTCAGCAGCGAGTTTGTTTACCAACTCGTTGTGAGCGTTTTTATCGATGGAAGACTCGAGAATTTTTTCTGCACCGGCCAACGCCAGCGTCACCACTTTATTGCGCAGATCTTCTTTGGCACGAGCCACAGCCTGATCAATTTCTGCTTGAGCACCTTGCTTGATTCGATCTGCTTCCGCACGCGCTTTTTCTTTTGCTTCTTCAACAATATCAATTGCGCGCTTGTTAGCTTGATCAATAATGGCTGCTGCTTCTTTTTTCGCGGTAGTTAATTGTTCAACCACTTTCTGTTGAGCCAATTCCAGATCTTTTTCAGCTCTGTCAGCCGCTTGCAGACCATCAGCAATACGCTTGGAACGCTCGGCCATGGCACCAATAATCGGTGGCCAGACAAAGCGGTAGGTCAGATAAATAAAGATCGCAAAAGCAATCATCTGACCGATTATGGTTGCATTAATGTTCACGTTAAATGCCTTTCGTAAAGGGTTTAATTTGAATTGCTAAACTATCCAGCCGGTTTTTTTAGCCGCCAGTTTTAGCAAACAGAATGAACAAACCAATACCAACACCAATCATTGGTACGGCGTCAACCAGACCCATTACGATAAAGAATTGTGTACGCAACATCGGGATCAATTCTGGCTGACGGGCACCGCCTTCCAAAAATTTACCACCGAGGATACCCACACCGATTGCCACGCCTACAGCGCCCAAACCGATTACCAGAGCACCTGCCAAATATAATAAAGCGATTGCTTCAGTCACTGCTTTTCTCCTAAGTTAAAAATAAAAAGTTAAAGTTAAAAATGAAAAACAAAAAATAAATCAAAAAACAAAATCATTAATGCTCATCAGCGTTATGGAAAGCCATGCTTAAGTAAACAATGGTCAACACCATAAAAATAAACGCTTGCAGAGAAATAATCAGAATATGGAACAACGCCCAGATGATTTGTATACCACCTGCCAGGAACGCGAAGGCGTATCCCGCACCAAACATAATGGCGACCAAAATAAAAATCACTTCACCGGCGTACATATTTCCAAACAACCGCAAGCCTAAAGAAATGGGTTTGGCAATCAGGTTAACAATTTCCAATACAAAGTTGATTGGGATTAGCAGCGCTTGAACAATAACAATTTTACTGCTGAAAGGATGCAAACAAAGTTCTTTGGCAAAACCAACGATACCTTTTTGCGTAAAACTGAAAAACACCACCAGCACAAATACAAACAAGGCCATACCCATGGTGATATTCGGATCAGTTGACGGAACAATTTTAAAGAAAACCGAATGCGGGTCATAACCCATTGCGCCGCCGATTTGCTGTGCGATGCCAGGAATTAAATCCACCGCAAACAAATCCATAAAATTCATGAAAAACACCCAGACCAAAATGGTCAATGCCAAAGGTGCAATCATGCGATTTTTGTAAGGGAACATATTTTTTACATTGTCTTCAACAAACTCTATGGCTGTTTCAGCAACGTTTAAAAGTCCGGAGGGGATAGCCGTTGAAGAGGCTTTTTTCGCAGCAGAACGGAAAATAATAAAAAACAAAATACCTAAAAATAACGACCAGCCCATAGTATCTACATTGATCGCCCAGAAACCCATGGCCGCCGCTTGCTCTGCATTTTCAGCAAAACCCCAGCTGCCGTCAGGCAATTGACCATAGGTCATATTGGTCAAATGGTGTTTGATATATTCGGTTGACGTTAATGAATGCTCAGTACCAGACATGATATTTCCACATTTAAAAATAAAATCGGTTGTCAGCCAGCGCTCAGTTAGCGCCTGGTCTGTGTTTTATCAGGGGATATATCCAGGCAATCAACTGGCTGGATATAAAACCTGTCAGGAGCACCAAACCCATCGTCATTTCCTTCACCCAGGGCACTCGCTTAAAAACCAGCATAAATAACAGGGCGATAACGATGATTTTTCCGGCTTCCCCCAGATAAAACGCCATTAGCATTCGTCCCGGTGACGAGCCTAATGGCGGGCGAAACACCACCAGCGCAAACCAAAGGTTTGCCAATACGCTGATCATTCCACCCATGAAAAATGTTACTGCGACTCGCGATTCCCAAACGCCGACTACAAGGCTCAACAGACTGACTATCAGAAACTGCATCCCCAGCATTTGCAACGCGTAAGCTCGTCCCTTAAGACTTTTTGACATAAAGGACAACCTCAAAAACGGCCGGCATTCTGTCACAATTTTCAAGGCATTACTATTGGTAACAACCCTGATCCGGCACGCACAAATGCGGCGCATTATAGAGACTTATCCACACCCCGGCAACGGGCGGACTATCATTTGAGGAGGGGTTTTGGCTAGTAAATTTGATGTAAATGTTTTTAGTCAGGCGAATATCTTTTTTGTCTGTATGTTCTCTGACCACTTATATGCACGATATTTTCAAAATAGATTACTTTTTCATTTTCTTTTGACTAATAAAATCTTTATCGAATGTGAT
>CAMLRJ010000229.1 GCA_946482345.1 uncultured Cellvibrio sp. | reverse complement strand
AATGATTAAATAAGTTGCGGCCAAACGCACCACTTCTTTGTCAGGATTAATCCAATTTACCCAGTGAGAAGAAAAAAATCCAAAGGCGATAAAAAACGGAAAAATGGTTAGCGTACTCACCAACATAGTCACTGCAAAAATTTTCTGGCAGCTCTGTGTGTCTTTTGCGCCAAAATATTGTGCAATCAATACACTGGCGCCTGTTGCCAAACCACTCATTAATACCAACATTAAAAAATGAATCTTTGCCGCCAAACCAACAGCAGCAACTGCAGCAGTACCTAAATGCCCTACCATGAGTACATCAGCCATACCCAACATGGACTGCATCAACATTTGCAATGCAACGGGAATAGCTAACAATAAAATGCTGCGAATCAATAAAGGTGATGTTTTCAAAAAAACTCCGACGAGTTTTCAAATTAATTGTAGATTGGGGTGCGAAGCTTCTTGCCGTCATTACTGCCTCGCAGGAATGACGGCAAGCTCTGTGCAAAACACACTCAATTAATTTTAGTGTAGAAATAGAAATTGGTTTGTTAAGTTTTATTGTAATTCGAGCCTATTCTGTCAACAGGCTGAAAAGAGTGGCAACAGATTGTTATAGATTATTCACGACTTAATACCCTGAATACACGAGTAATTTGATGCCCGCTTTTATCCAACAGCGTAATACGATGTTGCCCTGGTTCCAACAACAGGGTTTTATCATGAAAGACTTTTGTCTCACCCAAATATTGATCATCAACATGCCAGTAAATAGACGCATCCGGATTACGGTGCACCGCTTTTACGACCAGTCTTCCCAATCGTCCGTTTAGATCGACAGGAATATAAATTCGACTGGTTGAATAAGGGTAAACAATTTCCATCGGCTGATCATTGTCATAGGCCGTCGCTTTATTCAAACAATCGGCACGCCAGGGAGGTAATGATCGATAATTACCTTGATGCTGTTTCCAATAAAATTCCTGGGCAGGAGGCAACACAAACCATTGTGCCAATTTCATATTGCTGACCGATTCACATTCACCGTGCACACGAAACTTTTCTTCAGCATCCAGATGTATAGCACGATGAAAAGGTGTGACCTTATCAAAATGACTTTCATTCGGAATTTGCATTTCCTGAGCGTCACATTGATTGCCTGACAGATAACCATCATCCTTACACACCAAAATTGTTTTTAGACTGTGCTCCGGTTTTTCAAACCAGCTGACTTTTTTCAGCGTATTAAACATGTCAAATAAAATCGGCGCAGCCGTTATCTGGCCACTCAAAAATGTTGCAGGTTCACCACCTGCATTACCTGCCCAAACACCAATGGTATAACGTCCATTACTGCCAATCGCCCATGCGTCTCTAAGTCCATAACTGGTACCAGTTTTCCAGGCAATCAATTGACTGCTGGTGAAATCACGCCAGTGTGCATCACTTCCCGGACGAGTGACTTCTATTAATGCTTGCAGCGTTAACCATGCAGCACCTTGTTGAATAATATTTTTTATTTCTGGAGTTTCACCCCCTCCTCTTGGCAAAAAGAGGGAGTCAGGTTCCTCCCCCTTACGAAGGGGGAGGTTAGGAGGGGGTTTGTTTATTAATAATTGCGGATGCTCTTCTTTAACTGCTTTACCTGATCTGGCAGTAGCAACCATACGTGCGTAAATACTGGTTAATTCCCACAAGCTGGCTTCTGCACCACCCAGAATTAATGTAAGACCATAATCATCGGCCGGGCGAAATAAACTGCTAATGCCCATGAGTTTTAATTTTTCATAAAAATGCGGAATGCCGTAATCACGCAACATATAAACAGCAGGAATATTCAAAGACTGCGCCAAAGCAAAATGCGCAGGTACAGCACCGCGATATTGTCGATCATAATTTTCAGGGCTGTATCCGGAAAATAATGTCGGTATATCAGGCAACAAACTATTCGGTGACAACTTTCCTTCTTGCAACATCAAAGCATATAAAATAGGTTTTAAAATACTACCCGTTGAACGCGGTCGCTGGATAATATCAACCTGTAGCGAATAAATAGATTTGTTTTCCCACGCATGATTACCAACATAGGCCAATGTTTTTTGTAATTGGTTATCGATAACAACCAATGCCATATTATTCACACCATCATTCGCCAAACGCCGGGAATGCTGCTCAACAATTCGCATGGCATCCAGTTGTGCGGTGTAATCTATAGTCGAATGAAAATTATGCTGGTCAGGATAAGTCTGTTGTAAATGAGTCAACAAATGCGGCGCCAACTGTTTCCAGCTTTTGGGTTTTTCCGGTAAAGATTCAAGTAAAGCAAGCGTGTAATCTGTTTGCGAAATAAGATTATTATCCAGCAATTTTTTTAGCAGTCGATTACGCTTATTTAACAAGTTGTCACGTTGCCGTCCCAAGTGCATCATCGATGGACTATTGGGTAACACCGCCAAAAGCGCAGCCTCTGCCCAGGAAAGCTCTTCGACGGCACGCCCAAAATATCGCCATGAAGCAGCCGATATACCGACAATATTTCCGCCAAAAGGCGCATGATTAGCATACAAAATTAAAATTTCATTCTTGCTGTAATGCAATTCCAACTTGATTGCCAATAAAGCTTCCAATACTTTTTTGTAAAAACCTCTTTTATTATTTTTTGAATTTCCTGCAAGAACTGCATCCTCCTGCAATAACAAACGCGCCAGCTGCATGCTAATAGTACTGCCACCACTGGTCACATAACCCTGGGAAAAATTATTTTTTGCTGCACGCAATATCGCCAGGGGATTAACGCCAGGATGCGAATAGAAATACCTATCTTCAAACAACAATAAACTCTGTTGGTATTTTTGCGGTAAATTTTGCGAGGACTCAAATCGCCACTGATAATCAGCGGCTATATTAGCCGCCAATATTTTGCCATCATCAGAAAAGAGTATTGAGGAATAAGGAATTGATTTAATACTTTTTGGCAAGGGCCAAAAAAACAGACCCACCAAAAACAAGCAGAACGCAATTAGCAATAAAACAAAATTACGCTTTGAAAAAATCCTGTTCACGTTTTACTACAAAGGAGTTTGTGCCAGTGAAAGGGTTTGCTCGTAATATTCAGCACTGCGTTTATCTCTCATATTGACTTGTTAGGAAATCCAACAAAATTTTCTTTATTGTGAAGCCGCTTAATTAACTCAATAGTTAGAAATTTGTAAACCAAATCAGAGGGAGTATCTGAAGGAACGAAAAGCACCTTCTCAATATGATATTGAGCTCCTAGCTCGTCATTCATCTGGTGTAGTCCCGCCATTACTTGCGCCAACACCAACTCTCCTGATATTGCACGACGCTCACCATTTTTAATTGGTAACTCTACAACTTCAATATTCTCTTTTGAATCAGCAAAACCAATTCCCAGGAAATTGTGTTGCGAGCTAGCAACTCTAGCAACCTTGTACACACCACTATCGTAAAAAAATTGCATTATTAGTTACCCCATGGATTTCCTGGCCAACGCTTCTCAGCTGCATTATGAGCTGTCGAATAACCTGAGTTGTACTTCAATTCGAACCATCTTTCAGCAGCTTCATGTTTTAGCCAATTAATATCGGCTTGTGTATGTGTTCCACTTTCCAATCTAAACCATGCATTAGCTTGTGTTAAATCGCTATCGAATCTCGCCTTTTCAGCCGGAATTCCATAATCAACATAACGATCTAAAAGGTGCTCATTGTAGAAAACATGGTCTTTTACTTTTTGAATATTTTGAGGTTTTATCCCTGTGTTGGATGCAATTGTGGAAACATCCGTTTCGCTTGCACGTATCGCATCGTAAAGTTCATCTGCAGCACCAGTAAATACACCTGATCCAGTTTGTTTTAAATTGATTGTAGAATCACTCGACGATTCTGGCTTAACATCTTTTCGTGCGTCAAGTTCCGATTTCTTTTCTTCTTGTACAGCCTCAGTATTTTTTGTTTCAGGAGCTAAAGGCGGTGGCTTATCATTTGTGCGCAAAGGTACCAATTCCGCAGCAGATTTTTTACTGGGTGATGCGGTAATTCTTTCAACTTTTAATACGACAGCTTTTCCTTCTGATAAAAGTTTAATGATTTCCTGTTTACCAAACTCGAGATTGCTGTTGCCATTTTTAATGATTTTTTGTTGAATTATCTGATCCATGCGCAAATCGCTGGCGACGCGCGCAAGAGCGGAGCCTGACCATTTAATACCGTTAACGAAGGCTTGTGCTTTTGCAACAGAATTGAATTTTTCCAAGCGATAAGGGCTAGCTGCATATTGTGTAACAACCGACGGGAAAAATTGGTAGGCACTTTTTTCGTCGAATGGAATTGCACCGGATGATTTTATGGATGGCAATTCATATACGCAGACTTTTCCACTGGCAATTAATTCAGCCACCTCATGGGCGATGCTATTGGAGTGAATATGAGCGAGCAATCCGGAAAAGATTTGATGCCACTGAAAATCATTCAAGCCAATACTATTGGCCCATTGAAAAGCAAAATAAGTTTCACCAACAAGGCGATATTGCTCTGCAAGTTCACTTGGGCGCTGGCCATAAGACACTACCACCAGTTCATACACATTTTGTGCATGATCAGCAACCAAGGTACTACTACTCGCAGATTCCGATTTTCGAATTAGCATAAACATTCCTTTAGTTTATTTGTTGCGTCTTGATAAAAACAGTTGTCAGTCTACTACAAAGGTGTTTGAGCCAACGAAAGGGTTTGCTCGTAATATTCAGCACTGCGTTTATGATCGCCCAGATGCTCAAGTAATCTTGCCATTTCAAGTAATGCATCCAGTGTTTTTTGTGCAAGAATACTGCGATTAAAATAATCTCTGGCCAAATCAAATTGTTGGTGTCGCAAATAATTTCGCCCAATTGCCAATAACAACACGGCGTCTCTTTCGTGTTCGGATTGCCAGGACTCCAGGGTTTTCAATTGTCGATAAACTTCCACTACTTGCAATCGACCGTATAAATCAACAGAGGCCCTATGCCAGTGTGACGAAAGGGATTTGCGTAAAATAATTTCCGCTTCGTCATCCAAACGATTTTCAACCAATGCCTGCGCATAACCATAAACAACCTGGGGATTTTTTTGTACCCATCGCGCAAAGCCCGACCACACAGACTGCAAATGTGACAACCGATTGGCAACCAGCATTTTTTGGCTATCAAGAGACGCAACCTTCAATGATTCTATTGCCAATTTAACTTCCAACTCTTCCACTTCCTGATTGGACAAAACCTTGGCTTTGCGTAAATGCGGAAATAAATCGTGCAAGGCGACCCAATTTTCCTGCGCCAAATAAACATGATGCAATAAATCAAGAATGGCGGCATGTCGGGGCATGCTGATTTGTAACGGCTTTATAATCTCCAACGCTTTATCTGCTTTACCTTTTTCCAGCAACATTCTGGCTTTGATCAGAGACACGGGTAATTCACTATCACTTTCTACTCTGGCTTGATCTAATAAACGAAAAGCTTCTGTTTCATCGCCCATTTCAAAACAACAACGCGCTGCCGCAATATAATTCGCTAATGGATATTCCACCTTGGTGACTGTACGCACCAATTTTTTACGACCTTCAAACCAGTCGCCCATTAAAAAATTGACCATGCCTGTAGCAGCACGTTTTTGCGCGCGCTCCACGCTACCAAACAAAAACAATTCACGAAAATAACGGGCGAGCTCTACACTACCGCTTAGCAACCATTTAACCGCTCTAATCGCCAGCCAAATTAAAACCAGCGCAATAGCAGCGACCCAGAGTGTCATTTCAACGGTAAAAGTACCGTACGCAATTAACAAATAACCATCACCTTGCCACAGCAAGGCGATTAAAACCGTGAGCAACAATAACAACAACAGCGCTTTAAACAATCGTCTCTTCATTAGCGCACTCCCCGACGAACGGCCGCTTGTTGCTGACGAAGAATATAGTCATTCAAAGCTGAGCGACTGTTTTCAAAATTATTATAATCAGGCGCAATATTTTGTTGCTCCAGCAAATGTAATTC
>CAMLRJ010000228.1 GCA_946482345.1 uncultured Cellvibrio sp. | reverse complement strand
ACCTGAAACAGCTTCAAAAAATGCGCTGGCCAAATTCAACGGGTTTTGCATCAGCACAAAAGGCAAAGCAGAGAAGGCCGAAACACCCACCCAGGCAAAACCGGTAATCAGGAAAATTTGTTTGGGCTGCATTTGCTCCATTGGATATTTTTTACCAATGGCTAAAAAAATGATGCCAATCACACTGGTGAATATAGCGGACAACACAAATGCAACTTGATTGGCACTTTCATATGCAAGTGAAAAGCCCACAGGCAACAACATGAACAGCGCGAGTAAATTTAGAATAGCGCCCAAAATCAGCAGGCAAGGGCCAAATAGTTTCATATGCATCCACTGATGATAAAAATGCTTGCCATTTTAAAGGTAAGCATAGTCATCAAACCAGAGGGCAGGGGACAAATATCAGGCGACTTTCATTAAATCATCGTAAACGAGGGAGATAAATAAATTCAAAATATGCGGGGACTGTTGCAAGAACACACTTAAATCAGTTTCCGGATTGCGTTTTGTCATTTTAGGCAAGCTTTGGTCAACATAACGTTTGGCTGCTTCAATCACAACGTCTTTAAATACCATTGGTCGGGTAAAGTGTATGTCAGGATGCGTGATACAAAATTGTGTGTAGGCATAAAGCGCTTCAACTATAGCCGCTTTGTAATAGGGCGGATAAAGTTGATGCGTCATATTATCAATCAGGTGTGCAAAATTAACTTCGCCCGGTGTCATGGAACTGCGCGTAATTTCACAATCCAGTTTAAATTCTGTACCGGCTGGGTTACTGAAAACCAGCGTGTTACAGAAGGTCAGGCTATGCCAAATATCCTGCAAAAAATTCTTGTCAAAATGGGTAATCAAACCCCGCGCTGTGCGCCATTCCAGCCAGTCGGTATCGTTGGTGTCTGACAGTAGTGGGTTGTCATCCACTTTGTTGTCATGATGATGTATTTTGTAAGGAGAAACAAAATTGATTTCCTGAGAAAAAACATGTTTTCGCGATGACAACACATTGCGAATTTTATTGTAAATTTTTGTCGGTGATTGCAAGCCCAGCCACTCCAGTAAACTGACTTCTTCTGCGTCACCTTTATCCATCGCACAGAGCAACATAAAGTTACGCAGCTGCACCGAATGCAAACCATCGAACAGTGCAGGTTCGGCGCGAATCAGTGAGCCAATCGCTGACAAAATTTCCTGCACCAGAGTTCGTTCCAATAAGTCAGGAAATAATTGACGTACGCTTTCAAAATAGCTGGTATTGGAAAAAGATTGGTCGATTTTGATTTCGGTATAATCATTATCACCAACATTGACCGTTAAATTTCGCGCAGCTAATAAAGTCAAACTATCGGAGAGATCAATCAAGGTGTAGTTGAATTGTGAAAAACAAAATCTTGCCAGCAACCAATAATTATTTTTTTGTGATCGCACATATACATCGCGAATTAAATCGCGCAGTGTTATTGATGAACCATCAACCGATACTATATCGCCCATTTTGTGATTTTTTACATAATTGAAAAATTTTCGATAAGTAAAAATATCACTTTCAGTATAAAAATTTTCCAACAAGGAGCGGGCAACCGGTTCCAGTTGTTCCGCCTTTATCGTTTCATCGCCAGCATCTGTTGCCAGCACATTATTGGTCAGTGCATGAACATGAAAATAAGGGATGGTTAATCGGTTAACCCGCGATGCGCGATAAGCAAGATTGGCGGATGCATAACCCACATAATCAATTTCAGTGCGCAATTGCAAGCTGCGAAGTTTTTGAAATAGCAATGTCGCATTGGGAATTTTATAGAGGCGATGATCCATCATTAAAGTAAATACAGCAACTTCGGAACTGATCCAGTTTTTGTAAATAAAATGTATTTCCTGTTCCAGATTTTGTGACACCCATTGTGCATCATACATGCGGTAATCTTCGCGTTCGCTTTGCATCCACGACAAACACAAATAAATCTTGTTGTTGATTTCATAGGTTTGCGAGGTTGCCAAACTTTGTACCCTGCGTCTCGGCCTGCCAGTCAAACCCAATGCACGGTTTTCACCGACATGGGCATAGGTTTCCATCAAGCCGGATGCCGATACAACCGCCATAGGTTTAATATCCTGCAAGCTTTCAGCAATTACACCGTGTTTCGCTAAATGTTGTTTGATCTGATCATTCTCGGCCAGCACCACCAATGCGATATTGGATTTAATAAATCGGGTAGAACGCCTGCGCATTTTCAGTGGATCGATATCGTCCGTGCTAACCATGCCTTCATCCAATAATAATCCTGTATAAAATAAACTTTGCGCCCACACCAAAGGCAAATTATCGTTGGGAACCCGTGATTGTGAACGGGGATTTTTCTTTTCCGCTTCAACATTTTCTTTGGGTAAATAATAAAGTTCTGGCAGCAATCCAACGCCATCAACATTAACCATCAGTGATTCGAGTTTTTTACGATAATGTTTGGCGGTTGCTTCACTGCCATCAAATAAAGCAGTGATGTAGAGATAAGTAAAAAATAACGGCCATTCGGATTCTATATTGGCAAAGTTGACCAATTCATTCAGGTTGTAATAAATACGTGAGCTTTCTTCCAATACGGTTTGGTGTCCATCCCATAAAAAACGTTTGCATCCATAATTGCCGCCCAACTTTGTCAGCACTGTATCGCGCGTTTGTGTGGCCAGTGATTCTTTACCCACCGCAAAAGCAGGAAATCCGATAATACTGAGCAATGCACTGTCAGTTTCCTTGGAGAGTGATTCACGTGGAAGCAATGATGCAAGAGTCGTTCTTGCCAGTGAAATTGCATCAGCGATAACATGAATCACGCCTCGTTTATCACTGTTTTTTCCAAATAAATTAAATCCATCCAATGCTTGTAATGCGGCTTTGGCCATGCCAACCGAGCTGGCATTGATTTCGGTTTTACCATTGTTAATTTTATTTCCACGTTCCCAAATTCCATAATCAGGTGTTCGATATGCACTGGAAATGTAATAAACAAGATTTTGAATAAAATCGACTTCATCGGATGTGCAGATAATGCGTAATCCTGATGCACTCATTTGCGCCAGCATTAATAAATAAAGTGATGTTGCATCAATTTGCAAATGCCCCCATGCATCATCGGCAACTACAGGCAGGCCGGTTGCGGTGTCGTATTTCGCGTGTAAGGAGTCTTTATTTTCAAGAGAGTATTTAAACGCTTCCACTTTGCGTGACTGACGCATCATGGATTGCAATAAACCACGCATTAATTTAATGGTTGATTGCCCCAACTGATCTGCTTTGTGATCATCTCCCTGGCGTTTGAATGCAATCCCCAGTGCCCACACTGACATAATTGAATAGACGTTATCCCTCACCCATGCGTCTGTGTAATCACCGTGATTATTTACTGCGGTACTGGCGGGCAACAAACCTGTAACAGGATGTTGTCGGCTGAGTATGACTGTCTCGACTTCAGCGTACAAACGCTCTAACAGTTGAGTTTGTTTCATTATTGATCATTCCAAAAAAATTCCTGATTCGATATTAACAACTGCCTGCCTGATTGTTTCTATCGGATGGTTTCGATCTGATTAATTCGATTTGATTAGAAACCTGTTTGGTTACAAACCAATCTACACCTTTTCACTTTATCTGCAATTATAGTCAGCAATTTTGATGCCACCAAAATATGCACGAAAATGTCACTTATGCACGACTGTTTTTTCCTGTTGCGAGCAGCATAAAGCACTTGATTGGTGCAGCAACAAAAATTTGGTCTCAATTATTTTCACTTATTCATGATTGCTGGCGCAACTATCGACATCAACTTCGCACACACAACATACAAAGGTAAGTTTTAAAAGTCTGTCTATACTTTGTTCAACAAACAAAATGGACAGTTTCAAATGAATAAATGGCTACCTCTTTTATTCTCCACATTGATTGGTCAGGCGGTTGCCGACGATGCTTTTGTCTGGGAAAACGCATTAACTCTGGAGTCCATCCACAATACTTCCGGTGGAATTGACAAGGGTTCTGCGGAACTGGCGAATCTTGATATTACATTGGCAGTAGATACCGAATCAGCGGGTTGGTGGCAGAAAGGTAATTTTTTTATTTATTTATTGGGTGATTATGGCAAGGACCCGGCCAGATATACGGGTGGCATTCAAGGAATTTCCAATATCGCCGCCGATGATTCCTTCAAAATTTATGAGATTTGGTATCAGCATCATTTTGTTGATCACCATTTAAAAATTCTTACCGGATTGCATGATTACAATTCAACGTTTTACTCACTCGAATCCGCAGGTTTATTCAATCACCCATCATTTGGAATAGGCCCTGATACATCGCAGGCAACACCTTCAATATTTCCAACAACTGCCTGGACTCTTCATCTGACCTTTGAACTACAACAATTTTACGCCTTGGTTGCTGTATATGATGGAGTTCCCGGTGACCCGGATAATCCACGCAGCACACATATAAATTTTTCTTCAAGTGATGGATTATTTAAAGCATTTGAAGCGGGTGTGGCCGAAGAAAATTATAAATTTGGAATAGGTTACTGGAATCTGACAGCAGAAGTTGACAGTCCGGTTGATGGCAGTTTTGTTGATGCCAATCAGGGTTTTTATTTTATTGGCGAAAAGAAAATAAAAGAAAACCTTGCTGTGTTTTTTCAATATGGAGTTGCAGATGATGAAAAAAATCAGCTGGACGAATATTGGGGGTTGGGTTTTGTAAAATCCAATCTGGTTATCGATGGTGATGCTGTAGGTATAGCTGTGGCCAATGCGCAAAACGGCAAACCTTTTATGCAAGAAAATCCGGATTTACTGAAAAGCGAGATGGCAACAGAAGCCAGTTACAACTGGCCCTGGTCAAATGCAATTTCATCACAGTTAAGTTTTTATCACATTAAACATCCTGATATGAATCCGCTTGTTGATGACGCTTATGCAGCGGGATTTCGGCTTACTCTTACATTTTAAATATTGGAGCTAAACAAGTGACCATTAAAAATTCAGTACTGTTAAGTTTCTGGGGATTTTTATTGATTACAGGTGTCAGTACCTGGGTCGGATACAGCACCACCAGCCAACTGGGAAGTTTATTGAATTATATTTCCGGCCCTGCATGGAATGCAGCAGATGGCGCAATGGAAGGGCAAATTGGCTTGGAATCGCAGATCATTATCTTGAACAAGGTTTATCACAAGGAAATGTCAACCTCGGAAGCTGCTCCAATTCTCGAAGATGCTATTGCTATGGAAGAGGATGCGTTGGGACGAATGAAAGGATCAAATCTCATCGCCGATAAAACCATTGCTGAAATGGAAAATTATTTGCAATTGTTTCATCAATCGCGTGAGCGTCTGTGGAGCAACTTGAAAAACAATCAACCAACGGAAACTGAATACAAGGATCTGAATAATCAAATTGTGAAATTATTAAGCTTTATTGGTGAAATGGAAGAAGAGGCAGATAGCAAAGTAGAAAATGAAACGAAAAATGTTGCCGCGCTTCAAAAAAATGCAAAGCTGGCATTACTAACTGTATTGCTGGCAGGTATAGGGCTCAGTATTACATTTATGTTTTTCGCGCGGCGTTATGTTGTTAAGCCTATTCAATCCGTTACCGACAACTTGCAAGAGCTTTCATCAGGGGAAAGCGATCTGACTGTCAGGTTAAAAATTTCTGATAAAAAGAATGAAATGAATCAGCTATCTTTATATTTCAATAAGTTTGTCGAACGAATACAAAGATTGGTTAATCAGGCACAAACCAGTAATAATTCTTTGCTGGCTGCCAGTACACAGATCAGCCATTTTATAGAAAAATCGGCTACCGGTTCTGCCACTCAACTTAACGAGATTTCCCGTGTTGCAGATTCCATTAATAAAATCGCAGCAGCATTGGAAAAAGTGGGTGATGCCGCCAATGATGCTAATCATTCATCTGAAAAAGCAGTCAATACCACTCACTCCGGAAATGCAATTGTGGTATCAGCAGAGGAAGGGGTAGATGACATTGTCAGTGAAGTAGAAAATGCT
>CAMLRJ010000227.1 GCA_946482345.1 uncultured Cellvibrio sp. | reverse complement strand
AGCAGCAGGTGTGTCAGCACTGACCAAAGTATTGTTGCAATTCAAAAATAAAAAATTGGTGCCTTCCATTAACGCATCGCAGTTAAATGCCAAAATTGATTTTGATAATTCCCCGTTTTATTTGCAAAGGCATATTGAGGACTGGTGTAAAAATGAAAAAACTTATGCCGGTATCAGTTCATTTGGTGCCGGTGGTGCCAATGCCCATATTATTTTGCGAAGTGCGCCAGAGGTAAAATCACTCAATATACAAGACAGGGAATGTATTATTTATCTCTCTGCAACATCAGCTGAGCAATTAACAATATACGCCAGAAAATTGCATACTTTTATAGCAGAGAAATCAACGGATAAAGTGAATAATCTGGCCAATATCGCCTATACACTGGCTGTCGGTCGCGAAAGTTTTTCAAATAGATTGGCAATTGTCACTGATGGATTGCAGGACTTGCATAAAAAATTGAACGATTTCTTACAGGGACATGAACACCAGGATATTGAAATGGGTGTAGTTGCGCTTGATCAATCATTTGAAAACATGACAAGTTCAGGCTCATCGTCATTGCACGAAATAGCCAGGAAATGGGTGGCAGGAGAATCCGGAAAATATATAGACGAACAGGATTTTGTAAAACGAATTTCCCTTCCTGTTTATCCATTTTTGAAAGAAAGCTATTGGTTAAGCGGCCAAAATACGGATAGTCAATCACATGCTTCTGTAATCCAGCAACCGAAAGCTTTGCAGTTAAAAATTCAGTCAACAGCACAATCAACAGCACAGCCAACAATACAATCAACGATACAGCCAATCCGGGCCGTTATTGCTGCGAAACCCATCAGTCAGGAAGGTGTGTTGAATATACAACCTGTGTGGATTCCGGCAGCAATTGATGCTTCTGTTGGCAGTCACAAAATCGAAAACCTGCTTTTCTTTTGCAAAGATATTGCCCAAATTAATGAAATATCAGCAAGTCTGCAGATAACACCGCAAAAATTATTATGGGCGATTCCGGGGAGTGAAAACAAAATATTGTCACCTGGAATTTATCAATATTCATTGGAATCAAAATCACTATTCAATGCAGGGGTTATGCCTTGCCTGGAAGAGTGTCGAGAGGCCAATATTATTTTTGCTTTGACGCAGGGCACATCCAGTAATGATCAGGATGGCATACAGAGTTTACTCTTGTTGTCGCAGCTGCTTATTGAAAACAAAAATACCCGTAACATGACTTTATCGGTTTGGAATGATGACAAAAACGATATTGCAGGTGTAACAGGTAATGCAGCGACTGGATTTGTGAAATCCTTGAAAATTGAAAGGCCAGAGTTTTCATTGCAGCATGTGCAATTTAAAAATGATGAAGGTTTTTATTCTGTAAAAGAGCAGATACAGAAAATCACAGATGAAATTCGATCAGGATTGACATCACTCATCGTTAAATATTCGGCTGCTAATAGATTTATCGAAAAGTTAACGGTTGTTGATTTTCCGCCGAGTTCAAATAAAGCTCTTGTAAAACAAGGCGCGACTTATTTGATTACCGGTGGTGCGGGTGGTTTAGGTAGTATTATTGCCCATGCCATCGCAAAAACCGGAAAGGTAAACCTGATTTTGACAGGACGTTCTGCGCTTGATCAGGAAAAAGAAAATCTGATCAAGTCGCTTTCTCATTCACAAAATGAAGTGATCTATTTCAGCTGTGATGTCAGCAATCAATCTGATGTGGCAGTGTTGTTTGAAAAAATAGAGAATCGATTCGGCAAACTTGATGCCATTATTCATAGCGCCGGTGTATTAAACGATTGCCTGATCCAAATGAAAAATTGGGATGATTTCAGGCGTTTAATCAATACCAAAACCCAGGCAATTCAATATCTGGATGCGGCAAGTCGTTTGTATAAGCTGGATTTTTTTGTAGCTTTTTCATCGGTTACGTCGGTGTTGGGAAATCTTGGGCAAACAGATTATGCCTATGCCAATAGTTTTCTGGATTATTTTGTTGATTGGCGCAATCAACAAGTTGCTGAAGGCAATAGGACGGGTACCAGTATCTCCATTAATTGGCCAATATGGGCTGAAGGTGGAATGCATATTGATAGCAGAATTTTAAAATCAATCCGTGACAATATCGGGATTATTCCACTGGATACCCAAAATGGATTGGACAGTTTCTTTAACATTTTACATAACCAAACCAGACAAATAGCGCCTGTGTATGGTGTTAGAGACAGAATTAAAAGTTATCTGGATAAAATGGGTGTTTTGCATCATGTTGCTGCTCCCGCTGTTGAACCTGAAACAATGGATGTATCCAATCAGCGTCCTGAATCGAGTGATAGCGAAAAAACAACCAGTGTTCCTGCTGCTGTATCACGCAAGTTACTTAAAAGATTAAGGGAATTTACATCGGATATTTTGAATATCCCGGATTCGAAAATTAACAATGATCAAAACTTCGGAAATTACGGATTTGATTCTATAACTCTACAAGAGTTCGCTAACAAAATTAATCTTGAATTTTCAATATCATTTTCCCCGGCATTATTTTATTCGCATCAAAATCTGAACAAATTGACTGAATACCTTGTTTCAGACTATTCCATCAACCTGCTGAATGTTTTGGGTAGTGTTGAAAAACAGGATGTGAATCAGGTTGGGATTGATACAAAAGAAATTGAAATAAATGCTGAAGTAAGCCCTGAAGGAAATAGACCAGAAATTGATGATGAGGATATGAACATGGAAATTGCAATAATTGGTATGGATGCAACCCTGCCGGGTGCATCCAGTATTCAGGAATTTTGGGAAAACCTGAAATCAGGCGTGGATTCGATTGCCGAAATCCCGGAAAACCGTTGGCGATGGCAAGATCATTACGGTGATTCATTCGGTAATATGAATAAGTCCAACTCTCGCTGGGGAGGATTTATCCAGGATGTTGATTTATTTGATTATGAATTTTTCGAATTATCCAAACGTGAAGCCGATTTTATGGATCCGCAGCAACGTTTATTTTTACAAACTGCCTGGAACGCGATTGAAAACAGTGGATACAATCCGCGCAATTTAAAAGATTACAGAGTTGGCGTATTTGCCGGTGTTGAATTTAATGATTACAAGGATTTGTTGGTTGACTATGGTCATTACCATGCCGAAATGCCAATCGGTAATGCACACAATATGATTGCCAATCGGGTGTCTTATTTTCTGGATTTAACCGGGCCCAGTGAATCTGTGGATACTGCTTGTTCAAGCAGTCTGGTTGCGATTAATCGCGCTGCAAGATCAATACAATCCGGCGAATGTAATCTGGCAATTGCCGGTGGTGTTAATTTGGCACTTTCGCCAAAAACCATGATCGGTACCAGTCAGTTAAATATTTATTCACCGGATGGCCGCTGCAAAACACTGGATAAAGATGCCAATGGTTATGTGAAAGGCGAGGGGGTTGGCATAGTAGTGCTGAAACCTCTAAAACAAGCGCAGGCAGACGGCGATAATATTATTGCCGTGATTAAATCCTATGCTTTGAATCACGGTGGTCGCAGCAGTTCAATTACTGCACCCAATTCAAATGCCCAGGCTGAATTGTTATTACACGCCTATCAAAAAGCCAATATATATCCTGAACAAATTTGTTACATTGAAATGCATGGTACGGACACTCGTCTTGGTGATCCAATAGAAGTCGAGGGAATTAAGAAAGCACTGAAAAAATTATCGGGTGAAAAAAATTCACAGAAACACTGTGGCATAGGTTCGGTAAAAACCAATATAGGTCATTTGGAACCCGCAGCAGGTGTAGCGGGATTATTAAAAGTGTTGTTATCACTGAAACACTCGCAACTGCCGCCCAATTTACATTTTAAAGAATTAAATCCATTGATTAATCTGGATGATTCTCCTCTCTATGTCGTAAAAGAATTAACCGATTTACAACCGCCCATGACGGCAGATCACAAGCCGCTACCCTTGATTGCCGGTGTGAGTTCATTCGGATTTGGTGGCAGTAATGCTCACCTTGTTATTCAGCAATATCTTGATAAAACTGAATCGCGTGATTCATTCAATGTTGAATGTTTGGTACCACTTTCTGCCAAAACCGATTGGCAACTTAAACAGCAAGCTGTCAATTTATTGAATTATGCCAACAGCAATCAGGAAGGCTCTTTGCAAGATATTGCGTTTACATTGCAAACCGGGCGTCAACCTATGGATTGTCGTGTCGTCTTTTTGGTTCATTCAAGAAGTGAATTAATCGAAAAATTAACAGCGTTTATTCATGAAGGTGTTGCGGAATATACAGGTCAGCATAGTCTGAATTCAGGATTGCTGACGGATTTGCTGGATACTGATTTTGCAGACCATTTGCTGCAAAAACAGGATCTGCATCAAATGGCAAAATGGTGGGTAAAAGGCGTTAATTTCGATTTTAGTTGTTTGTATGTTAAAGGCAGTCGTCATCGTATTCCGCTGCCAAGTTATCCATTCAATAAACAACGCTGCTGGATTCCATTTGAAAATGCGAAAAAAATGGAAACCCCCAATGTAATGTCTGTTGTTGCTCCGGTATTGGCAACATCTGTTTCAGACATTGGGGTGACCAGCAATCAAAATGCTGTGGTTAAAAATAAACAGGAACCAGAGTCATTTAATAATATCGTAATTCAGGAAATCGCCAATCTGTGTCACAGATCTCCCTCTGAGATTAAACCAACACATCATTTATCGGTGGATTTGAATCTCGACTCAATCAAAATGATGGGATTAATTAATGAATTAATATCCAGAAGTTCAAAAAGCAGTGTTGAACGCTATAACACTATGGGTATGAATACCATTATTAACAAATCCAAAACCGTAGCGGATCTTGTTGAAATATTTTCGGATCTGATTACTGAAGCAGAAAAACCAACTGAAGTGCCATCATCTATTGAAACAGTTCCATTGCTGGATGCACAAATGGTTTTCTTGCCTGCTTATTTCTTAACAAAATCCAGTTCACTTTGTTCTTATGTTGATGTTACAGGCAGTGTCGATCTGGATATAGCATCAAAGGCCTGGCAAAAATTGACTGAGCGTCACCCTTCATTGCAATTGATGTTGGATTGGCCGAAAGATATGCACAACACTCTGGGAGGTATAAAGGCCGGTTTTGCAGCTGACATTGGTAGCTTGCGTGTCTCGCAACAAGACATCAGTGGTTTGAATGAAAGCGAGCAGGATGCATTTATTAATCGTTATTTTCATGAAAAATTAAACTTCAATTGGTCCCTGACTGCCTGGCCATTACATGAAATTTCGGTAATCAAGAAATCCAATAACCGTAGCAGTATTTTCTGGAGTAATGAGCATATTGTTTCAGATGGTTTGAGCAACCAACTGGCGTTAAAAGAATTTCTGGAAATTTATACTGCCATGGTAAATGGTAAAACATTACCGGATACACAATATTCAACGAAAGAAGAATACGTCAATCTGATCAACACCTTGAATCAATATGTGGCTGATGACGATGGCAAGGATGTATCAATTTTACTGGGCTCAGGTTCCGACTTAAATCTGTCGAAATACGAATTCAATCCTGAATCCAGAAAAAAAGATATTACTCTGGCTCACTACACCAATATGGAAATACAGTTATCAGAAGAAAAAACAGCAAAAATTATGGCTCGTTGCGGTAAAACACGCTTCTCAGTTAATAGTTTTTTGGCATCCGCTTTTATTAAAGCTATTGATAAGCTACAAAAAATGGAATCGGATTTGTTGATTCAGATTCCGACCAGTGGGCGTGTTTATCAGGGAATTGATTTTTCTACGACTATAGGTTGTTTTGCACAAAATTTATCATTGGCTATTCCTTCTTCCAGTGTGAAGGACGACGCCGAATCTTTAATGGAATACATCCAGAATAAAATCGACAGTGATTTGACCAGTGGTTTTGATAGATTACAAACAAAAGAATTGCGTAGCGTGATTGAAAGTATACCGCTGGATCACAACAATGAACTGCCAGAGTATGCAAAACAAATGCTGCTGGCTAATTTAAAATCC
>CAMLRJ010000226.1 GCA_946482345.1 uncultured Cellvibrio sp. | reverse complement strand
GTGCATCAAAACCGGTTAACCACATATCACGAACAATAACTAATTTGAGTGGATCATTCAGATCTTTAAAGCGTGTCTCAAAACGTTTTTTAGTTTGCTTATTGTAGATATGCGGTTGTAGCAAAGGTTTATCAGCAGCAGAACCTGTCATAACCACTTTGATAACACCTTTTTCTGGATCATCGCTATGCCAATCGGGGCGTAAGGCAATAATTTCATTGTACAAGTGTGCGCAAATGTCACGGCTCATCGCCACAATCATCGCCTTACCTTCAAATTCAGCCGTACGCGTTTCAAAGTGTGTAATTAAATCTTGCGCAACTTGTTTCAAACGTGGTGTTGCACCAACCAATTTTTCCAGTCGGCTCCATTCACCTTTTGTTTTTTCGCGATTGGTAATGTCTTCTTCATCTTCAACAACTTCTTCTACCTGATCAGAAAGTGCCTGGATTTCAGCGTGGTTTAAATCCAGCTTTGCAAGGCGGCTTTCATAATAGATAGGAACGGTTGCACCATCGTCTACAGCATCCTGAATATCATAAATAGAAACATAATCGCCAAAAACTGCACGAGTATCTTTATCTTCTTGCGCAATTGGTGTTCCCGTAAAACCAATAAATGATGCATTGATTAATGCATCACGCAAGTGTTTGGCATAACCAAATTTATAATTTCCATCTTTAGTCAGCGACGCCTTTAAACCATATTGGCTACGATGTGCTTCATCAGAAATAACAACGATATTGTGGCGACCATTCAGTAATGGGTGATAAGTTTCACCTTCCAACAACGCAAATTTTTGGACAGTAGTAAAAATAATTCCACCAGATTCACGCTCTGCTAATAAACGACGTAATTCATCTCGGTCATTGGCTTGTACCGGTGTTTGTTTTAATAATTCCTGCGCATTGCAAAAAGTAGCAAATAATTGTCCATCCAAATCATTGCGATCAGTCACTACCACTAATGTAGGGTTATTCATTTCCGGTTGTTGCAGCAATTTACCTGCGTAACAACACATGGAAATACTTTTTCCTGAACCTTGTGTATGCCATACCACGCCTGCTTTTTTACTGCCTGGTACAACTTGATCTCCATACTGCGCACGTTTTTCTGCAATGCCATTAATGTCTTTTGCGGCAATAACAGTTGCTCGCACAGCTTCACGTACCGCATGAAATTGATGGTAACCAGCAATTTTTTTTACAACACGCTCACCATCGCTTTCAAACAGCACAAAGAAACGTATGTAATCTAAAAACAATTCCGGTTCAAAAAATCCGCGTACCAGTGTTTCCAGTTGCCATTCCAATACAGGTTTATCATCTTCGCTTTTGATGGTTTTCCAAGGTAAGAAACGCTCTTCATCCGCTGTGAGTGAGCCAACACGCGCAATAAAACCATCGCTAATTACTAGTGCTTCGTTAAAAATAAATAAATCGGCGATTTCGTCTTTGTAAGTTTGTAGCTGATTAAAGGCGTCCCACACATCTGTATTTTCATTAGCAGGATTTTTCAATTCCAATACAGCAAATGGTAAGCCATTAATAAAACAAACCAGATCAGGGCGGCGTGGCTGCTTGGTGCCAGTAATAGTGAATTGCTTAACAACCGTAAACTGGTTGCGCGTTACGTGAGTGAAATCCACCAAAAATGCATGATCAAATACCTGTTGATCATCACGTTTATATTCAACAGGAACACCATCCAAAAGCAATTTATGAAACGCACGGTTATTGGTAATAAAATCCAGACTTTCGGGTTTGGTAATTTTGGTGATCACCTGTTCGTAACAAGATTCAGGCAAATGTGGATTCAACTGCTTAAAGTGCGCTTCCAACAACGGCTCAAGAACAATCTGTTGATAATCTTTTCGCAAAGGGCGGCTGCCATCATGCGCAATATCCGGCCCATTCAAAACCTCCCAACCTATATTGCTAAACCAGGTAAGGGCAAGTTGCTCCAATTGATCTTCGGTGATCATACTTCTGGTTCCCCTTCAACTGTTATATAACCTTGTTCTGGATGATTTGGGATGGTTGGAAAACGATATTTGAGTTTCCGGGACTGAACCATTGGTTGTAGGTAGTCCTTCCGAATTACGTTTGGTGAGCGATTGAGCAATTTTGATAATTCGTCTAGAGAGCAAGGCTGGAGTGTGCATAACTGTAAAATTGTGTCGGTAACTAGCTCTTTGGATGCCTTACGCTTGGATGCAACTGGTTCGGCTATTGTCTGAAGTTTGTTCAAACCCCCAGAGCTCGCCTTTAAACCCCCAGAGCTAACCCCCAAACCCCCAGAGCTATCTTCGCTGTCTTTTGCGACAAAGGCCTCAAAAGCATCATCTATTCGAGTTTCGCCAAGGAAATAAATAGTCCCACGTCCCATACCTTCTTGATACAAGAGGTGTTTACTGACAAGACCGCTCAGTAGGTTCGATAAATCTCTAGGGTGAATATCCAAAATTTGCATCATTCGTTTGTGGTCAACGGTTTTTTCAATTTTTGCAGTTACCAGAATCAATCGTTCATATTCACTTAGGTTGTTAAAAACATCTGAATCAAAATAAATTCGTAAATCATCAAGAATTTTTTCAGGAACCAAGCTAAGTGTATGAAGCTCCATTAAGGTTTGCTCGGACGGAACGCTTTTTTCCTTAATGAGCGGCTTGCGCCAATGCTGGCTTTTCCAGCCATCAAAAATTTTACTGAGTCCTGAACCCGCAT
Source organism: uncultured Cellvibrio sp. (assembly GCA_946482345.1). The sequence continues at coordinate 3,357 of CAMLRJ010000226.1, read as the reverse complement.
TTTCACCAAGCCCAATGAAGCGAAACATACTTTGAAGTAAACGATTGCGACAATCACTTTGGCCACCTTCCATTGCTTCTTCCAATGAAACTCTCATGAGGCCTGGATTACGGAATCCGAACATGTCAGGGCGCTTAACAATTAAAACAGATGCGCGTTCAGTATAGTCGGCATGAATCAAGGTATTCACCAGTGCCTCGCGTAGGGCTTTGTGAACTAAAGTGTCGTCTTGCCGTGTATCCCCAATAAGCACAAAGGGAATTTTTAAATCAGCAGTTAATTTACGAATAACTTTGTTATAGAAATCGAATAAATTTCCAGACCAGGTGCCATCTGGTACAACACGATCAATCCATCGAGCTTCTGTTTTTGCCTCGGGACGTTCTTGATAATCCACCATGTAATTTGGAAATGCGTCCATGATTGGGCGATATTTGCCAAACATCAGCAGCCCTGCACGCGTTACTCCGTCATAACCGGCTTGTCTGTCTTTATTCCATGCACCTATTTGAAATAAAAATTCGTTTAAATCAACTTTATTCCAAGGGTGATCGGGCTGCCTCGCGCTGTACATATTTCGGTAAGCGTTAACACTTTCAATATCGAGATCCTCAATATTCCAACCGCGCAATATTTCTGTATCACGGCTGTCTTCGACTTGTTCTGCAAGCATGCGGCTGCAAATCTCTTTCGAGACAAGCATGTCAGCACTGCCAAAACGTTTGTAAGTACCTGTTAGTGGGTTATTGTTTATAAAAACAGGACGTTGTTTACGGCTGGCTTTAGGTACATGAATCTGGATCAGTTTTTTTTCATTAACTTCCAGAACTCTGACATGATTTTTGGTGACTATATTGCAGCTGATTTTTTGTGGGTTATTAGTTGCATTCCAAAATTCATTTAATACTTTTTCGGTATTTTCAACTCCAGGGAATTCGAATGTATGGTCTTTATTTTCTTTTAATCCAAGAAAAATATCACCACCTTCGGTATTTGCAAATGCACTATAGGTTTCCCATATATCATTCGGTAAAGCTCCTTTGCCGTCACGACCTTGAGCCAGCTTGCATTCTACTTCCTGGCTTTCGCGTAGGGCTTCTATGTCTTCCAGTGAATCGATATTAATCATTATTATCCCCTAAAAGACGTTACACCAGATGAGCAATCTATAGCAAAACGTAATATTTTTTCTAACAACGATCGATCTTGAATACCTTCGTTATCTGTCGATACTTCATACCAAATAGGTTTTATTTTTATGGAATCGAGAAAATTTTCCTTTTCGATTTTGGAGTTATGGTTGCGTGGTAAAGACAGAAATGCATAGTGTTCGGGTATATCAAATGCATTTGAGTTAACTATATCTTTGAATACATCAATCGTTCTATCTTGTTCTAAACTGCAGCCTAAAAATAATAATGAATGGCTAATAAATATTTGCCTAAGTACCTTCGCTAGAGGTTTTGTGTAATCGGGACTATTCTGTCCATATGCTTGGTCATATTGAGATTTTGAAAAAATATAAGTTTCAGAGCTGTTGTAATCGCCATGAAGTTTCAAAATACACCGGTCACCATGTATTAGTCTTGGAACAAACTGATTTTGGGATTGAAATCCATGCATATAACCTGAAATTGGCATGTTCTCATTCTCATAGATATGCTCGATAAGTTGGTCAAAATTAGTCGTAATTATGCAGCCATTGGCAAATCTTGGTAATAACTGAATTGGACCGACTATTTCCTTTTTCTTCGCGCCATCAAATTTGTTTAAAACGAAATTGTCTAGCTGTGTTTTATGATTGGTATAAAGTAATTCGGCAGCTTCAAGATAGTTTCGCTGATTTATACAATTCTTAATTTCAGCTAGAAAAGGTAAAGGTGGAATCATCGCTCGTTCGTCAGAAGAAGAAACACCTTCAAGCTTTTTAATAATATCTTGCAGTGCGGTTCCCCAGAGTGGGTAGCCACATGGAGAAGAGAGGCCTGCACCAACAAAAGGTGCTATACGATTACGTCGCATTGATTCAACAAGTCTGTTGAAAATATTAGCTTGGTCACTTCGTTTTAGAAACTCTTCAGCTTCGCTATGTTTTTCCAGAATGGTTTGGCCATTCCATCGCTCCAACTCATCAAGATATGCAGTGGGGTCATGCCAGAATAAAACATCACTCGGGTCAACCATATATAGGTTGGGTTCATCCGTAGTTGATGCTAATCCATAAAACGATATAGGTTCTTCACCATTTAAAACAGAATGAAAGCCTTCATTATTGGAATCAAGTTCTTCTTTAACTGTGCGTTTAAATTTCTGCACAGTATCTGCTAATCCTTGCCATCGTTTAGTCATTTTTTATCTCCTTCAGTTGAAGATAGATTTATTTCACCAGAGAGGAGTTTGGGGAGTAGGGAGTCGCGGAGTTCTGATAATTTGAAAGTTTCTAATCGTAACTCAATTTGTTTTTCGAGTAATGGCTCAATATGTCTGGTAAAACATGAAATTTTATCTGTCATGGGGAGAGCACACTTGGCACCAGATAAATGCTCTCGCTTGATATGTCCCATAGTTACAGCTTTATCAGAAGCAATTCTTTGGAAGTCAGCAAGGTGATGTTTTGTAAAGCAATAAAAAGCCCATTTAGGATATACCTTTGATGTCACCTTAAATAAATGTTGATTTAAAGCGACTTTTCCCCCACACCACACATCAACCATTAATGAACCTGACCAAGAAAAAACAATATCGCCGTTATCAACAATACATTCCGGTTTAATGTTGGGTGATGCTTTCTCTTCCGCATCCGCAAATCCCTTTTTCAATTGAGCTATTTTGAGGACTGGCAAATAGTCGTCACCTTCAGGTCTGAAGTTTTGTAAAGCCAATCCATTTTGATAATGTGCGATTTCATCGAGTGCCTTTACCTCCCACCCCTCCGGAATTTCCCCCAACTCACTCTCCACCATCGCACTCGGGAACAACGCAGCAGTTTCAACGAGCTGTTGATATTGCTCTGGGTTTTGTTGCTGCATCTGAACAAGTTCAGTTTCGCTTTTTCCAGAAATAGCACTCATAGCAGCGAGTTCGGCTTGCTCACGAGTGCCACCGGATTCTAATACAGAAATTTTTGCTTTTACGGGTTCAAAATCTACAAACCAGCTTTTGAAAATTGCTTGAGCAATGGATTCCAGGGTTTGATTGGTTTGGGTATTGAGATGGATTTTGTCATTGAACTTTAAAGATATATCTGCAATGTAAATTTGGGCATCTAGAGGAGGTAGTATTACCGGTAACTTTAACTGATCAGTAATTCCTAAATAGGCTCTTGTTGATCCAGCTCCTGCCCATAAATTTAAAATG
>CAMLRJ010000225.1 GCA_946482345.1 uncultured Cellvibrio sp. | reverse complement strand
GAATTACCCATAGATCCTGATTAAACATCGTAATAGCTAACAAAGGTATGACTGCACCAAACGCAAAACTGGCTGCAGACGCAATAGCAGCTTGAAAAGGTTTCGCCGAATTGAAATCCGTTATACCTAACTCATCACGCGCATGAGCACTCAACGCATCATTCTGTGTTAATTCAATTGCAACTTTTGATGCCAAATCTTTTGAAAGCCCCCGCGCAATATAAATGGCCTCAAGCTCGCGTAACTCACCATCAGGATCTTCTGACAATTCTTTTCTTTCACGCAACAAATCCGCTTTTTCCAAATCTTCCTGTGAACAAACAGAAACATATTCACCCGCAGCCATACTCACTGCACCGGCAACCAAACCCGCAACCCCTGCCAATAAAATTGCAGTTGATGACTGATCTGCTGCCGCAATTCCCATCATTAAACTTGAGGTAGAAATAATGCCATCATTTGCACCCAACACGGCTGCACGCAACCACCCGGAGCGATGGGACTTGTGTGTTTCTCTATGTCGCATTTAGTTTATGTCGCATTTAATTAATTTATGTCGCATGTTGCTTGCCAATTTTATCTCTTCAAAAATGACATGCGTAACAATACATTATTTTTCATCACATAATGATGAAAAAATGCTGCAGCGGTATGCAATCCAATCAACACATAGCCCAGTGTTGCGCCAATTTCATGCAGATCATGCAAACGTTCCGCCAGAGCTTTGTCAGGTGCAATTAAGACTGGCAATTCCAAACCAAAAAAAGGCACCGGTTTTCCGTTGGCATTCAACATGATCCAACCACTTATTGGCATGGCGATCATCAAAGTATAAAGAGCCAGATGCATTAACTTGGATAAAATTTTAAGTTGCGGTTTCAATGGAGGAACTATGTCAGGCGTCACTGAAAAAATACGCGCAGCGATGCGAATCATCACCAAAAACAATAAAGATGCACCCAACATAAAATGTATAGATTTCATCAATTCACGAGGATCACTGCCTTTTGGAAAAATCCCGCGAAATTCCATAGTCGCGTAAATGGCAATCATTAATAAAAAAATAAACCAGTGAAGACTAATAACCAAAGTACTATAGCGTTGGTGAGTATTGTTCATAATTTCTTTATAAACCTGTATTTTTATTGATAGGTAATATTATTGTGTTTAATCCAGCCACCCGCTTTTTTTCCTGCGGGATCATGATGAGTCCAATGGATAACACCGCCTTTCTCGTTCCATTCATACTCACCATAAAATTGAATCATATCACCCCTTTGCAAGTTGGCCAGTCTTTCAGCAAGATCTATATTATGCGCAATCAACACAGTTTGCGTTAAATTTACCTTAACTATAAAACGTTGATGACGACTGCCGTTATTATCATCAGGTAAAATTTTAATCACTTCACCTGACCCAACCAACCATATATTGGATTGCTTTTTATCGAATGCCACCTGCAATGCAGAATTGTCATCCGACGCAGGTGATTGCGATTCAACAATATTGGTCGATGGCAAATAAGATTTATTCGCAGGTGCAGAGGTAGATCCTTTCCCTGCACTTAATACCCACTGCCCCACCAACAGCAAAACCAGTGCAACTGCCGTTAAATATTTCAGATTTTTCACATAATCTCCTCGCCGTTCAAGGCAAAAATTTTTCCAATCCCGTTCTCACCACTGCGCGTATCAGTCACTTCTGATACCTGGTTCCGGGAAGGAGTGTATTCAGGTTACAACTCTCACCGAAAATGGCGAGATAAATTGCACTATCCCGGACTCAGGGTAGAATAATATAACTGAAAGTCACCTTGTTGCAGCCTTGACCTGGAAAATACAGAGTTAACTGTTATGTTCAAATTTGCTCCACCCGAAAACACCCGTATGCGAATTCTTGAAGCCGCTCATGAAGAAATTTATGAAAATGGTTTTCAAGGTATGCGCATCGACGCCATATTGCAAAAAACGCAATTAGCCAAAGGAGCACTCTATCATTATTTCCCAAGCAAACTTTCTATTGGTTATGCGGTTGTCGATGAAATTATGTTGGGACACTTTAAAGAGTTCTGGCAAGAATTTTTAAAACCCGGAGAAGATCCAATCACCGGTTTGCAAAATATGTTTTTGTGGAAAGCGGAATGTTTTCTTACTGAAAAAACGTTCAATGGTTGTCCTTGTAATAATCTGATCCAGGAGATGTCCGCAATTGACGAAGGGTTTCGGGATAGATTGCAAAACGTCATGATGACGATTCACAAATCTGCCTGCGAAGCCTTAACGGAAGGTCAAAAAAATGGCTTTGTCAGAAAAGATATAGATCCTTATCAAACCACACTTTTTCTATTAAGCAGTTATCAGGGCATTATAGGCACTGCCAAATGCATGCAAGCTCCGCAAATGCTGACACAATTATTTTCTACATTAAATGCTTATTTGGATACCTTGCGTATTGAACAAGAAAATATCCAGTGATTCATTCTTATCAAATATTTTGAATATAAAAAAACCACCTGTATTGAGGTGGTTTTTTTATTCAACAAGAAAAATCTACTCAGCGTTTGGAACCAATTCCAATTCTACACGGCGATTGGCTTGTTTACCTGATTCTGTTGAGTTGCTGGCAACAGGATATTGGGAACCATAACCATAGGATTGAATACGGCTGCTGCTGATTTTTTGGGTACGCAAATATCGCGCAACACTGTCAGCACGATTTTGACTCAAAGGAATATTAATTTTATCGCCGCCAGTTGAGTCTGTGTGACCACTGACTTTGATTGAGGTTTCTTTGAATTCAACCAACACTTTTGCAACTGAATTCAACACATCATAAAAATCTGCACGAATATCGGCATTACCGGATGAGAACGTAATGTTACCTGGCATGATCAACACCAAATTATCACCTTCACGTCTCACTTGAACACCGGTGCTTTGTAATTCCTGACGCAGTTTGGCTTCCTGGCGATCCATATAATTACCAACACCGGCACCAATACCACCCGCAATCACTGCACCTTTCAACGCACGCTCGCGACGATCTTTAGCATTGTCGCCTGTTGCGGCGCCCAACACCGCACCAGCAATTGCTCCTATACCTGCGCCTTTAGCTGTTTTACTGGTCTTCTGTTCACCGGTGTAAGGATCCGTAGTTGTACAAGCGAATAATGAAAGAGATAAGAAGGCAACTAATAATGCTTTCATGATGATTTCCTATTAATGGAGTTGAGGTTGAGGTCTAATGTAAAATAATTCGATGAATTTCAGCTGAATGTATAATAACAATGAATTGTATTTTAAACTATGAGCTATACAATCCATTTATTTCTCATTACTGCCCGAGTTGTTATTACCTTGTAAGTTTTGTTTAACTTAACAAAAACAAACATAGAGGCGCCAGCATAGCAACTCGAACTATTATCCTCTGGACAGGTTTCACAAATGTATAAAATCGCATCACTCATTTTGTTGGCTGCATCTTTTACAGCATGTAAAAATTACTCAGTGAGTTTGAATGACCGCACCGTTTATACACCTGCAGGCGTATTTAAAGATTTTCAGATTGCAGATGCAGCTTTAGCGGAATGTGTCACTCAAACAATTTTTGACCTTCACATCACCAAGGCCGAAGACCTGACAAGACTTAACTGTAGCGAAGCAGGAATTAACGATCTGAGCGGTCTGGATAAATTTTTCGCATTAAAAGAATTGAATTTAAGTAACAATCATATCCAACAAATTGAGGAACTGAATAAACTGGGACGACTGGAAGTACTACTTTTACAAAACAATAAAATAACCAGAATCGAGCCTTTATTAAATTTAATACATTTGAAACAAATAGACATTTCCAACAATGCAATTACAGACTGCAGAAATTTGAAACAGTTAAAAACCAATCTGCAAGAAAATAAAGCTGACGTTATTTATAGCAATCAATGTTCGTCTTGACTTAACGTTTGATAAACATTAACCCAACCGTATTACGCATTTGATACATCACTTTCATGCTGACCGGTTCCACATTGACTGTACCGGCGTTCTTGCGAAAACGAACCATTACTTCAGTGCCAACCGGTGGAAATACCTGTGTCTCCAACTGCACCTGCGCTCCCCCATCCGAAACGTCTTTGGCAAAACCAACCAGAGTTCCAAAACTGGGATGTGAGATTTCGACCCGAAACGACGTAGAGGTACGCTCATAGTGACGACGTTCTTTCACACTGATACTCCTGTTTTTTTATTGATGACTGGACTGAATATTCCGAAAACACCTAAAACTGAACAGAAGTATAGTCAATAAAAAAGGGGCCGCAGCCCCTTTTGATCAAAATGTTAAACCCAACCGCTGCCCCACCATTTCGTAGGATTCCACCACATTACCCAGATTCTGGCGGAAGCGATCCTTGTCCAGTTTTTCACGAGTGTCTTTATCCCACAAACGACACCCATCAGGTGAAAACTCATCACCCAGAATAATCTGGCCTTTATGAACACCAAATTCCACTTTGAAATCAACCAGCATCATGTTGCCGGAATCAAATAAATTTTTTAACACATCATTGATTTTGAATGTCAGGGCTTTCATGGTTGCCAACTGATCCAATGTTGCCCAGCCAAATGCCTGAACATGTGATTCATTCACCATGGGATCACCCAACGCATCGTTCTTTAAAAACAATTCAAATGTGGGCGGTGTCAAAGCCAACCCTTCCTGCACGCCCAAACGACGCACCAAAGATCCTGCCGCATGATTGCGAACCACGCATTCCACCGGAATCATTTCCATTTTTTTTACCAGCGATTCCGTGTCGGATAATAATTTTACGAAATGGGTTGGAATACCTGCAGCCTGCAATTTGCCCATGATAAACGCATTGAATTTATTGTTGACCATTCCTTTGCGATCCAACTGCTCAATACGTTTGCCATCAAATGCAGAAGTATCGTTACGAAACAACATTATCAAATGATCGGGATCATCTGTTTTAAAAATGGATTTGGCTTTGCCTGCATAAAGTTGTTCAAGTTTTTGCATAAATATTTCTCTAAAGATAATTCAATAAATTGATAGCCAATCAAATCCCTGATCCTGACAGGCGTAGGTGATTTGTTTTATTTCCGCTGCAACAGGTGCTATTGCGGACTCGGCCAAATCCAATCGATTATTTTGTTGGCTGATATGGGCAACAACCAAATGCTGCAACCTTGCACAATCCAGTCTCTGTAAAAAACCAGCGGCTTGCTGATTACTCAAATGCCCCCAGGAACCACCTACCCTCTGCTTCAATCCGGGAGGATAAGTACCTGACACCAGCATAAAAGGATCGTGATTGGCTTCCAGTACCATGGCATCCAGATTTTGGAACTCTGCCTCAACGTGAGGTGTAATACTACCCAAGTCGGTGAGTATGCCCAAGCGTTTCCCTTGATGCTCAAAAACAAATTGCGAAGGTTCTCTTGCATCATGGGGAACAGCAACAGGGGTTATCTGCAATCCTGAAATCTCAAAAGGTGTGTAGGCCTGAATTAAATTCAGCCGGGGTAAATCGCCAAACTGCCGACTCTGCCAGGTTCCAGGCGTCATATGCACAGGAACCTGATGACGCCGGGAAAATGCTGCAACACCTTTAACATGATCACCATGTTCATGAGTCACCAGAATCGCATCGATTGATTCGGGCTCCTTACCCAAACGTCGCAAGCGTTGTTCTGTTTCCCGCAAGCTAAAACCGCAATCAATCATCAAGGTGCCTGATGCCCACTCCACCAGTGTCGCATTACCGCGACTACCGCTGCCCAGCGAAGCAAACCTAATCATCAGATCAGATTTTTACGCAACACAGTTAATAATTGTCTCGCCTCTTTGGGGGCGAGGCGTTTGCCATAGGGATCCCGAATACGTACAACATAATTGTTTTCGTCACCGGAAATGATCAACAGATAGCCTTCGGCGTCTGGGAGAACCTTCTCTTTGCTGCGTTTGGAAAGCGCAGCTTTATCCAACGCTTCCCCTTGAGGAAGAATTTCCTGTAACTGATCCAGTTTGTAATCAGTTGTAGGCAGTTTGGGAGTGAACGGCAAATGGAGTTTACGTGTAAACCAACCTGGCTTT
>CAMLRJ010000224.1 GCA_946482345.1 uncultured Cellvibrio sp. | reverse complement strand
CAACATGAAGCAGAGATTGCCATTCAACAAGATCCGGTTGTACAACAATTAATTTCACAATGTAATGCCAGTGTTCGACCTGGCTCAATTGAACCTTTGATATAGGAACTAAAATGAATATCAACGATTTAATGAAACAAGCGCAAGACATGCAAAGCAAAATGCAAAAAATGCAAGAAGACATGGCGAATGCTGAAGTCAAAGGTGAAGCCGGTGCCGGTTTGGTTGCAGTGGTGATGACAGGTCGTCACGATGTGAAACGTGTGCATATAGATGAAAGTTTGATGAAAGAAGATAAGGAAATGCTGGAAGATTTATTAGCTGCTGCCGTCAATGATGCAGTGCGAAAAGTAGAAGCACAAAGCCGCGATCAAATGTCAAAAATGACAGCGGGAATGGGGCTTCCGCCGGGATTTAAAATGCCGTTTTGATTCCCTCACCCTAACCCTCTCCCAGAGGGAGAGGGGATTAGTTCCTCCCCCTTGCCAAGGGGGAGGTTAGGAGGGGGTGATTTTTCAAATTATTTTTCTGGAAACCAAATGTTCAGCCCACTTATCGATGAATTAATGTCTGCCTTGCGTTGTTTGCCCGGTGTTGGCCCAAAATCAGCACAGCGCATGGCATTGCATTTATTGGAACGCAATCGTGAAGGTGCATCGCGTTTATCAACTGCTTTGCTGCGTGCAGTAGAAGGTGTTGGACAATGTGAGCGTTGCCACACTTTAACGGAACAAACACTTTGCGGAATTTGCAGTAATCAACGTCGTGATGATGCGCTGTTGTGTGTAGTAGAAACACCGGCAGATATTTTGGCGATTGAACAAGCGGGAACTTATCAAGGAAAATATTTTGTTTTACATGGACATTTATCGCCGATTGATGGCATAGGCCCACAAGATATTGGTGTCGATGCTTTATTAAATTTATTGCAGCGCGAACCGATTCGTGAAGTGATTTTGGCAACCAATCCCACAGTAGAAGGTGAAGCGACTGCCTATTACATCAGCGAACGCGCCAAACCTTTAAATGTATCAGTAACGCGAATTGCGCACGGTGTACCTCTGGGGGGCGAATTGGAATTTATTGACGGCGGTACTTTGGCTCACGCTTTTTCTTCACGTAGAAGTTTGTAATGAATTTAATCTCCACAGATCCCATCTGGATTAACAACGCAGAAGAATTGGCAGAGTTTTGTGCAAAGTGGCAACAACAAGCTGCGATTGCAATTGATACCGAATTTATGCGCAGTGATACTTTTTATCCAAAAGTGGGATTGCTGCAAATTGGTGATGGCAAAGGTTGCTATTTAATCGATCCGTTATTGATTACAGAATTACAACCGCTACGCGATTTATTACTGAATCCGAATGTCACCAAAGTGTTGCATTCCTGTTCAGAAGATTTGGAAGTGTTTCAAACCTGGTTGAATCTTGTTCCTGTTCCTATTTTCGATACGCAAATTGCGGCCGCATTTGCCGGTTTGGGATACAGCCTGAGTTACGCCAATCTGGTTAAATTATTATTGAATACGGAAATTCCAAAAGACGAAACCCGATCTGATTGGTTGCAGCGTCCCTTATCCGTTGCGCAATTAAAATATGCAGCACTGGATGTTGCACATATGTTGGTTGTTTATGGAAAATTATTGGTGCAATTAAAAGCCCAACAACGATTGGATTGGGTAAAGTCCGATTGTGCTGATTTGGTCATTAAAGCCAACACGCCACCTGATTTTGCTGCCGCTTATCAAGATGTAGGTTTAGCCTGGAAATTGCGTCCGCAGGAATTATTTATTCTGCGTGAACTGGCTATTTGGCGCGAAGAGCAATCGCGCATACGCAATATACCGCGCAATCGTTTGATTAAAGAAACAGCCATGTGGGAAATTGCGCGCAAAAAAGTCGATTCACCGGAAGCTTTGGAAAAAATTGAAGACATTCCATCCAAAACCTTGAAAAACGATGCTGATTTTTTAGTGGGATTGGTAAAGCGTAGTTTGGCTTCAACAACAGATCAATGGCCCAAAAGACTTGATCCGCCATTGTCACCTGAACAGGGGCCGTTGATTAAACTTATGAAAGAAACCGTTCGTGCAATTGCAGAACAGCATCAGCTGCCATCTGAAATTTTAATCCGTAAAAAAGATTATGAATTTATTGTACGTTCAAAAATGCATTCCTCCGAATTCAAGTTGCCGGAAAGATTAAAGGGTTGGCGGTTTAATTTGATTGGTGAGAAATTGTTGGAAGTGGTGAAAAGCGTTACCCCTCTCCCCCCGCCCTCTCCCACAAGGGGCGAGGGAGCCTGACTCCCTGATAATTTAATACGGAGTCAAATCTGTCCCCTCTCCCCTTGCGGGAGAGGGTTAGGGAGAGGGGGTAGCTCTGTAATAATAAAGGTCAAACATGAAACTAATCACACAAATCTACCGCAGCAAAAAAGAAGAGGGCATGTACCTCTATGTTAAAAAAGAAGAGGGTTTAAGCAAGGTTCCCAAAGAGCTGCTGGCGTTGTTTGGAAAACCTGAACCTGCGATGGTATTGGTGCTGACACCTGAAAAAAAATTGGCGCATGCAAACGTTCATGCAGTGATGGCGTTGATTGAAGAAAATGGATTTTATTTGCAGCTGCCACCGCGCGATCAAATTGATCAGGAAGCGAAAGATATTCGAGAAAAGAATGAAAAATTATCCGGACAATAGTTGAATGGCACAACAAGTTTTTTGGATTCAAAAATCCTTGCAGGAAATGACGCAAGAAGAATTTGAAGCTGTATGTGATGGCTGTGGAAAGTGCTGCCTGCATAAATTGGAAGACGAAGATTCTGGCGATGTGTTTTACACTAAAGTCGCCTGTCGTTTTTTGGATCACAATACCTGTCGTTGTCAGTCTTATGCTACACGCCAGCAAAAAGTACCGGATTGTGTCGTCTTGACACCTGCAACAGTCGCAGAGACTTATTGGTTGCCGGAAACCTGTGCGTATCGATTATTGGATGAAGGCTTGCCATTGTTTGATTGGCATCCGTTGGTATCCGGTGATCCTGATTCGGTTCATCGCGCAAATATGTCTGTTGCCAATAAAGTGATTGCAGAAGAAAATGTCGATCTTGATGATCTGGAAGATTATGTTATTCGCTGGGTTTAAAATTAATTTTGTAAGTTGAGATCAAAAATGCAGTGGGAAAATTTAACAGACTATTATTCTGCATGGGCGGTATATCTGCTCGGGGCGACGGGTTGCACATTGGCTGCCTGGTTATTAGTTCGCAGATTGCCTCGTGCATTTGTACACGCATTTATTATTACCTTGATGGTGTTGTTATTTACGCCTTTCGCTATAGATTCCAAAACCATGATTTTGGCGCCGGGTATTATGTGTTTGGGGTACGGCTTGATGATAGACGGCTTTGCGTCGGTAAAACCGGTGATTAAAAGTATGATTTTGGTTTGGACCATGGCAATGATAATTTCATTGGTCTACCAACTACTGACTCGCCACAAAGCCATCAGGGAAACAAACCTGCAGAATAATTCTGAAACTGCTGATCGCCCTGACATTGTTCAGGCACCTATTGAACCTACCATTAACCTGCAACAAATTGATTTGAGTGAACCTGCCATTCGCGCTGAACGCTAATCCCTGATCAATGGCGAAAATTGGGCCAGCTGCTATAACTTATAACTAAAGTGTCATAGCAGCGAGTGGCTTTATTTTCATTGGGGTTTTGGGATGAGTAGATTGCCTTTGGCAAAAATTCAAATAGTCAGCAGTATTGTCATTGCTTTGGCGTATTTTTTATCTGTCTCCGTTGTTGCTGACCCGGCAAAAAAATCGGATGTACGTGTTGTCATTGATATTTCTGGCAGCATGAAAAAAACTGACCCGGAAAATTTACGTAAACCAGCCGTTGATTTAATTCTCAGACTGCTGCCTGAAAACAGTAAAGCCAGCATCTGGACTTTTGGTCAGTCGGTTAATATGTTGGTTCCCCATCGTCTTGTTGACGATGCCTGGCGAAAAGAAGCACTCAGCAAAGCTGACTCCATTAATTCCATCGCGCTTTATACCAATATAGGTGCTGCACTGGAAAAGGCAGCATCGATAAAATCCAGCTCCGATTATCAAACGCATATTATTTTACTGACTGACGGTGTAGTGGATATTAATCCTGAAGCAGTCGTCAATATGAAAGAGCGCAGTCGAATTTTAAAAGAAATTCTTCCTGACATTAAAAAAGAAAATTATAAAATTCATACCATTTCCCTCTCTGATGCAGCTGACCAGGAGTTGATGAAAAAATTGGCTCTGGGTACAGATGGAGTCAATCAGGTAGCAAAAAATGCAGATGAATTAATGAGTGCTTTTTTGCGAATTTTTGATCAGGCCGTTCCTGTAGAAAGAGTACCATTGGATGAAGAAGGTTTTTTAGTTGACACCAGTGTTAAAGAATTTACGGCTTTAATTTTTCGCAAAGATGATCTCGCAAAAACCACGATTGCTGATCCTAATGGAAAAACCTATGAATCAACCGACCCACAGAATAATGTTAACTGGTATCGAACCAAAAATTACGATTTAATTACCGTGCAGCAACCTCCAGCCGGAAAGTGGAAAGTGATAACACCCATGGCACCTGATAGCCGTGTCACTGTAGTCAGTAATTTGTCCTTACAGGTTAATCCCTCCTCTAATAATATAAAACCCAATCAAGCATTATCCTTAACCTATGAATTTACTGAAGCCGGGAAAATTATCACCAAACCGGAATTTCTCAGTTTATTATCTGCCGATATTCTGGTGGCTCATCAAGGAGACAATGCATATCGTCAGGAAACTATTAATCAGGACATGATTCCTGAAAATGGTGTATTTCATTATTCGCTGGATGGTATAGCAGAAGTTGGTGATTATGATCTCAAATTAATGGTTGATGGAAAAACATTTCGTCGAGAATTCACTCATCATTTCAGTGTTGTAGATAAAAATTTCCGTCTGGAACAAAGTTTGAAAGAGGAAGTAGATAAAAAAACCTATTCTTATAAAGTGATTGCCGATCTTGATTTGGTTGATCCGGAAAAAACAACGGCCAAAGCAATAATTAAAAACTCCAGACAGAATGATATGGAAAAAGACTTAAGTATTGTTGGTAATGATCAGTGGCAGTTGAATTTCACTCCGGTAGAAATCGCAAAATATACCCTTAGTTTTGAAATGAATGGTGCAGGTTTGGATGGTGCGCCCATTCAGGAAACCCTGAAAGCGGAAGAATTTTATTTCCCCGATGAAGAAACTGTAAAAGCGGATGAAGCAGCAAAAGCCGCCGCTGAAAAAATACCGGAAGCAGTTGAAGTAGAAACTGAACAGCCAGCACTGAAACCCGCCGATACAAAAGAACCTGAAGCGGGTGTAGAGGTACAGGATCAGGCGTCATCCTGGGTGTTATACACTGTGATAGCGATATCCAATTTGTTATTAATTGGTTTGGGATATTTGGCGTATCGTTTGTTGTTGGGTAAAAAATCGACTAATGATATGGATGAAATTGAGAAGACCCTGAATCTGGATGTTAAAAATATAAAACCTGCATCACCTGAAGAAACAAAAACAATTATTGATGTTTCGGAAGAAAGTGAAGCGCACATACCCATTAATGACCGGCCCGCTAATAACAAGCCTGCCAATCCTATGCCCATGTCAAAATCAGAAGATGAGGATATGGCAGAAAATTTATTTCCGCTGGATAATCTGGATGAACCAGACGATAAAAAAACCTGATTAAAATCGCTATTGCTTCCATTAAAAATTTTAAATAGTTTACTATCCAGTAACTGTCTACTCTTTCTTTAACAATCACAAACCGGAGAAGAATATGAAAATTGATATAGGTATTCCTGAAACAGAACGCCTTGCAATTGCACAGGGTTTATCACGATTATTGGCTGATACCTACACGCTTTACTTGAAAACCCATAATTTTCACTGGAATGTTACAGGGCCGATGTTTCAAACATTACATTTGATGTTTGAAACGCAATACAACGAATTGGCACTGGCGGTTGATCAAATTGCTGAACGCATTCGTTCATTAGGTGCGCCGGCACCGGGGACTTACAAACAAT
>CAMLRJ010000223.1 GCA_946482345.1 uncultured Cellvibrio sp. | reverse complement strand
ATTGAAACGCCGATGAATAAAACCTTGCTTAATAACCCTGTGCTACTGGAAAAGTTGCTGTGCAATATTCCGCTGCGGCGCCTGGGGCAGCCGGAAGATGTGGCCGGCTTGGCCGCGTTCCTCGCATCAGCGGATGCAGATTATGTTACCGGTTCGACCTTTTATGTGGATGGAGGCCTGTTGTGGAATTATACGGAGCAATAATACCCACCGCTGATGATGAGCTGGTTGATGCTGACGATATTCAACATTTATTACCGCCCGATACCCTGACACCCGCAGACCGCTATCAAGAACTGTTTGTCGCGGTGCAAATGAACGAAATATTTTCCGATAGCAAAACCTTTGTAGACTGTGTGCCGCGCCGTGATCCTGAGCACATTCTCCGTGATTATCGTGCACATTGCGCGCGCGAGGATTTTGATTTACGGCAGTTTGTGCTCGACAACTTTACCGCCGAGGAAGCACCGCCCGATTGTTTTGTTGCCAACCGTGAGCTGAGCCTGGCGGAACATATTGATAGACTGTGGGATGTTTTAACCCGTCGCCCGCGCAAACATCCCAAGCGTTCATCACTGCTCGCGTTGCCGCATGATTATGTGGTACCCGGTGGGCGTTTTAGTGAGCTGTATTATTGGGATTCCTATTTCACGATGCTCGGACTGCTCGACCGCAAACGGTCGGACTTGCTACGATCCATGGCTGATAATTTTGCCTACCTCATCGACACCTACGGCCATGTGCCTAATGGCACCCGCAACTATTACCTGAGCCGGTCACAGCCGCCGGTGTTTTGCCTGATGGTGGAGTTATTTGAAACCGGCGGCATTCACAAAGCACTCGATTATTTACCGCAGCTGCGTAAGGAATACGCTTTCTGGATGGATGGTGCAGATGATTTGCGCCCGGGAGAAGCACATCGCCGCTGTGTACGCATGCCCTGCGGTGCATGGTTAAACCGCTATTGGGATGATCGCGACGGTCCGCGCGAGGAATCTTATTTCGAAGACGTGACCACCGCACGCGCATCAACCCGCCCGGCCCACGATGTATATCGCGATTTACGCGCGGCAGCAGAATCCGGATGGGATTTCAGTTCGCGCTGGCAAGCCGATCCGCATTCATTAGCAACCATTCGCACCACGGCGATTGTGCCGGTGGATCTTAATTGCCTGCTGTTTAAGCTGGAGCGACAGATCGCCCGCCTGTGCGCGCAAGCCGGTGAAATACAGGCTGCGGATGATTTTATTCAGCGCGCGAATGACCGACAGGCCGCGATCAATAAATACTTCTGGCGAGAGAGTGAAGGCGCCTACATGGATTACGATTGGCAACTGCAACAACAGCGTGACAATCTCACTGCGGCCACGGTAGTTCCGCTGTTTGTCGAGATGGCCAGTCCTGAACAAGCCAGCGCGGTGGCCGATACCATTCGCCAGCGCCTGCTCGCACCGGGCGGAATCTCAACCACAGAATTAGGCCACACCGGCCAACAATGGGACCGCCCCAACGGCTGGGCACCGCTGCAATGGCTGGCGATTCGCGGGCTGCTCAACTACTGCCACACCGAACTTGCCGCCGACATCCGCGAACGCTGGCTGACCATAGTCGCCGAGCTTTACCGGGCAGAAGGCAAGCTGGTAGAAAAATATGTACTGCGCCCGACACTTGAACACGCGAAGGGCGGGGAATATCCGCTACAGGATGGTTTTGGCTGGACTAATGGCGTTACTGCAAGATTATTGCGGGATGACCCGGAGCATAGTGCCAATCGTTGTCGGGCGAGTCTTTGAGGAAAAGCGACAGGTCAAATTTTAAGTCGCTCGAAACCCTATGCTCCAGCTAATGAACGGCAGAATTGCAATATCGTCAACGGACTTTTTCTCTTATAGCATTTCTGATCCTTTATTTCTGGATGTGCACGCCTTTTAGCTGAAGCGGTAATTAGACCGCTTCAGAATGCATTTTCGCCCATAGCATCCAAATAATCCTTGGCCGGATCATATTCAGGAAAAAATTTGTTGTGCTTTTTATCTTCTATCTCTTCAAATGGTCCCAAATTCATTGCTTTACGTTTTGCTTCAAGGTCATCATAAATTTCCTGGGCCCTCTCAAGGATGTGGGACTTGTCCTCTTGGCTAAGTATTAAGGGCTTATGCAGCATACCGCTATATCGATTGAGAACTCTCGGAGCATCTTGATATTTTTTTGTTTGCAGCCCTCGTAAGGCTGCAAACTCCAAAAATGCCAGTTCTTCCAGTACAGCATCACGAACTTGAGCGTGATCTCGAGGATCAAACCCTCCCATGGAAAGGTGGGCTGCGGATTTGACTAGCTCCATATCGCCATATATCAAGGACATTTCAATATATTTTTTCTTTTTTTGTAAATATTCCTCCCAGCGTTTGATATTTTCTTCCGGCTCATCATTCAGGCTGTCGACTGGAGGATTAGTTATCAAGCGATTGGCTAGCACTTTAGCAGCAAGTAAATCTCCCCCATCTGCGAGGGTTTCTAGAGTACTGTTGTCATAGGCACTATAAATTCGAGCATTTTCTCCAAGCAAGCTATGATCATATTTTTCGTTAGAACCAACGTATTGCACTGAGGGGCCATCATAAGAGTTTGCTTTCGTCTGCGCGGGTGCTTGAATTTCTTGCGGTGAGCCAGCGTTACCGTTTATCGTATTTGCAATTGGTGGATTGTTTTTATCTGTAGCAAGAATAGCTTTCTCACTATGGTTAGTTGTCTTAAATGCAAAGGCAGCTATCGCCAAACCTATGACTAAGAAAGCGCTACTTAATACGCGGGAATTATTCATCATATTCTCCTCTGGATCACCAACTGCCTGCACCTCTTCAATCGGTTCGAGCATGTTTTGCTGCTTCGAAACCATTTTCACAAGCTTGCCATAAATTATCTCGATGCCCAGTTGCTTTATTTACGCAATCCGAGTACTGATGGCTAGGAGGTGCCCAAGTCACCGATCCACCCAATTGTTGCCCAGACACTTCTTTTCGCTCACACTCTTGTCTAGCGCGGTTCATGGCGCCATATTGCGTACTAATTTAGATACTTGGTTAAGTCTGGCCACGTTTGAGTTGAAAGAGGCAGGTCTCAGTCGAAACCTATTCCAGATGTTTTTCATTGCTTATTGTTAATTTTTTTAGCGCCGCTACTTGCAAGGAATTGAGAAATCAACATGGTAATGTTCGTCATGCCGCACCCATGAAGGTTTTTTTGAAAATTGAATATTTTTAGCCAGATAGTTCCCGTGTTTGGTTTTGAACAGGTTCGGTTGCAACTGTGGGTCAAAGATTACCCGCCACAAGTCATAGCCTCGTTTTATCGACTCTTTATGCAGCGCGACAATATGAGCTGCCATTGCTTCATAATCTATAGTGAATTCTTCATAAGTTCCATCATTGCCAAATTCAATGTTGTAACCGAACTTGTTAAATGGATGAGTCGGTAAATGAACAGACTTACCAGTTTTATCTATGACTGAAACCATAAAGTCTACAGATAAGCCATTTCTGTGAGTTTTATGTGGCTTAAACTGCCCACCCTCTTCAAACCCCGTTTCAGCATATTTAAATACTTTATCGGGATTTGTGGTTTCGAGGCTTTTGTACGCAGCCAGAATGATTTCACTGACATGAGAATGAACATAGGTTCGACCAGCTGCTCTCGCTATTGAGCTATAACTCTCAAAGTTGGCTCCTGACGCAGGGAGTTTAACTCCATTTTCTAATCTTCCATCGGACGTGGTTCCATAGCAGGTGCTTCCCTCTGCAACGGCTACGGACGTGAATAAAATCAGAATAGATAAGAATTTTTCCCAATATTTTTTTGAGGCTAACTTAATCACTTGAGCGTACGGCGGGAGCTTGCGAGTGTTACACAATTTTTGCGTCCACTTGTTCAAGTTTGGAGAGAATAAGCTCTATGTTTTCTTTGCTAATATTGCTTGTTGGAAGAGTCATAAACTCCCCTCCACTAAAAAACAAGAGCCAGACTTCATCAAAGCGCCATACTTGATTTATGAGTGACCATTCAATTTCAGAACTCGCCGCACCGGAAGAGATTCGAAATTTACTACTCTCAAGTTCCAGTACTGCCTCCGGTTTGCCCATGGCACGTAATTTTTCAAGTGATCTAGTCAGATGAACAAAGTAAGAAACCATCATTACAGACACTGCTATAAAAATAACAGCTCCCACCAAACCGACTAACCATGTTCGGTCACCATTTAATACGCGATAAATGAAAAAGCCTGCCATGGCTATAGTAGCCAAAATAAATACAAGTCCTACATGGCGCCACCAGTAGAACAGAATGGCTTTCTTGATTAGTGGCTTTGAATATTCAAGCCTGATTGTTTCCATATGTCCTCTATTAGAGTGAGCGCCGCGTTTACCTGTCTGCCGGTACAATGCTTGTATAATTATTTTTTATTTCAGGGCTGCGCTAAAAATCAGAACAGGCTGCAGGGCTTAATTTCTCCGTTACTTCAAATCGCTTTCCGCCCGGATCAATACCAAACAGGTTCCAGTTAAACCGATAAGGCTTGCCACGAAGACATAAGGGGTCTTTTGTTATGGGAATATTATCGATTAACTGTTCGATATCTATCCTATTTGATATTGGAATAATCGTCTCGCCATCCAGATATCCACCTTTGCTTTTTTCGACGGTCATATGATAGCAGCCTTCACATGCAAGCATCTCATATCGAGCACTGATAACAGTTTCTTCAAGTTGAAGTTTAGATGCTATAAAAACGCCGCCAATGGCTAGAGCGATCACTCCGGAGACAATTATTTTGATTTTCATTATTTGATAAGCCCGTGAATTTCATCGTGAGCAATGATGCCTTTTTGTTTCGTTGTTTTGAGCAATATGCCATTGTGATAAATAGAGCGTTCACCATGGCGATAATCTTGCTGCTTAATCGTAGTCTTTGCTCCATTGATATTGGGGTTAGATTTATCTGTATGGCCAATCACGTAGGCTTTCTTTCTCCCCGCGTTATAAATTTGTTCCGAAAACTCTTCCACCAACGTATTGCCTGGCATTGAGCCGCGAGCCGTATTGCAGCCATGTATCTGAATGCGTGCGTCTTCGGTAAAAACTTTAAAGTCGATGTCAGATACGTAGCGGCTATCGGAAGAAAAGTTATAAATTCCGTCATCCCAGGTAGAGTAATAAGCTCTTAAGCCTTGTTTGGCCATCCAGCCGGTAACCAAACCACAGTTTTCGTTTTCTTTGATTGAGAAGTTGAGGGAGTAAGGCGTTCCATGACAAAACACGTCCAGTGAAGCCACTGACTTGGGAGAACAGGCATTTATCTTTTTTACCATTTCGGCAGCAGTAGTAATCTTTATAGCGCGTTTCTCGGCATCTTTATAATCTTTGGCCACATTCCGGGCGGCAAAATAAAATGCGCTATTGTGTGCAATCCCGATGTTTCGTATCGAGCCGTCCGCATTCTTTTCTCTGGTTCCACCATGAAAAAGAAATCTAATCATCTTAATTTCCTTGGTTATATAACGCCTTCACCCCATCGCATGAGATCTACAATGCCGGTATACCTACCACTTTTCTGGCTGCTCTTCCTTAAACATTAACTCGTGCTCTACAGCCTTGATAATTGCCTTTTGTCCTTCTGTAGTGTCTTCGAGGCAAGCCACTTTATTTAACATATCAAGTAGTTTTGTGACTTGATTATTTCCGAAGTCCTTTTTGCTGGGTTTTAGTATATGCCGAACTTCATCAGCCATATTTAGTGCGCCTTGAAGCATATAAACAGAAGAAGAATACATTTCAATGGATTTGCTTCTTTTTATCCCGAACTCCGTCTCGAATAAAGAAAGTATCTCCAATTTTGATTCTCTTGTTATGTCGCCGTGTTCCTTGGCCACAGCCACCACCAATAATGCTGCTGCGTCCATTGAGCTTGTTAGTGCATGCATAGGTTTTATACCAAGCTGCTTTTCCCATTTTCGACGACGCATCCAGGTAAATGGGCTGAATGCGTTAAGATTTACTCCAGCATTTTGCAAGCTATGCAAGGCCCAAATCAAACCAGCTACTGCTGTTATCAATCCTATTAAAATGTGCATAAATTG
>CAMLRJ010000222.1 GCA_946482345.1 uncultured Cellvibrio sp. | reverse complement strand
CCGGTGTTGCGTGAATTTTCCAGTCTATACTCTGAAGTGAAACTGGATTTGCATTTTCTGGATTCGGAACAAGCCTATGAAGAAATACTCAACAGCCGATACGACCTCGCCGTTGTTACGCTCTCGCTTGAGCAAGACCCGCGACTCGAAACCTACAGCATCTGGCAGGATCAACTCCAATTCGTCGCCGCGCCAGACCACCCGCTTGCAACGCAACCGCATCTTCAACTGGCCGATTTAACGCAACATCAAGCCATTCTTCCTGACTTAAATACTTACACCACCAAACTGGTTAAAAATCTTTTTGATCAGGAAAATTTACCGTTGAATATTAATATGGTGACCAATCATCTTGAGAGCATAAAAATGATGCTTTCGATTGGATTGGGCTGGGGCGTTTTACCCAATCGATTAATTGATCATCAAGTACAGCGATTAAATGTTAAACACAAACCATTAATTCGCCCACTGGGTATCATTCATCACAAACAGCGAAGCTTGAGCAACACAGCAAAAGCATTTATCGATTTGATGAAAACACAACCCATCGACAATTAACCCCATTGGTAGGCAGTAATTCGTGTATTGAATAAAAGCCCTGAAAATATCTGAACGGCATCAGGTGTCGAAGCACAAGCAGCGCCAAAACAAACATGCAGAGGCAGCAAATGTTCTTCGCGGGGATGAGAAAATTTTGCTTCGGGTGCATTGACCCAATCGATTAATCGCTTCTCTTTTTCTTTAACATCCAATGGATGCGCAGTCAAAGTTTCATGCAACCAGCTCGCAAAAATTTCACTTCGCTCTTTCACTCGACTATCACCTGAAAAAAACGCTTTCATATTATGAAACGGCATTCCTGATCCAATAATTAATACACCTTGTTGACGAAGTGCTGCTATAGCTTTGCCCAAATTAATATGGGCTGCAGGATCAAGCGATTTCAATAATGAAAGTTGCACTACCGGAATATCCGCATCAGGATAGGTCAACATTAATGGAACAAAAGTACCGTGATCATAACCACGTTTATCATCTTGTGTTGCACGAATCGATTTTTCATCAAGTAATTTTAACACTTGCTGTGCAAGATCCGGATTACCAGGAGCGGGATAATTAAAACGATAACTTTCCGGTGGAAACCCATAATAGTCGTAAATCATGTCAGGTTTTGAACCACTGGAAACTGTGGCAACATTTTCTTCCCAATGCGCACTGATCACCAAAATAGATGCAGGCATTGGAATTGAATCTGCAATTGTTGATAAAAAACCGGTCAGTTGAAAATGCTGTGGATCATCCAGCAATGGCAAAGGCCCTCCACCATGAGGAACAAAAATAACAGGCATTAATGATTGTTTGGCATCCATTGTTTACTCCTCAAAATTAACATCAAAATAGATTGAAATTCAGACAATATTTTCACAATTTCAATCAACATAATTGGCGCAATTTTTAACCTGCACAAGAATTGGGTCACACTACCGATGCAATTAAACCAGCAAACACAGACAAGCACCTGTCTTTTAGTCTAGAGTTAGTGTGCTATTACAACAGATCAACCTAGAGGACACACCAATGAAACTCTCTTCTCTCTCAGTGGCACTGGGATTAACGCTTGCAGCTATTACTCCCGCAACATTTGCCGACACAATTTTCGGTATCTATGCAGGCGCAGGACAATGGACATCTGACTATTCCGGAAAAGCAGGTGATCCCGCTGTTACAGCCAAAGATTTGGGGTTCACAGACAGTGATAACTCATTTTTTTATGTTGCAATTGAACACCCGATTCCTGTTTTACCCAACATAAAACTCCTTCATCAGGAAATTAAAAGCAGCCAATCTGCAACTCTGGATCAAACTTTTGGATTGGGTGATGTGAATTTTACCGGTGAAATTAATTCCGATTTCGATCTCAGCTCCAATGAAGCGACTCTTTACTACGAACTGCTGGACAACTGGGTAAATATTGATTTTGGGTTAACACTCCGCCAATACGATGGTTATTTAAAAGCAGAAGCCGAAAATAATTCGGCCAGTGAAAATGTCGATCTCGATGTGGCCCTCCCATTAGTCTACGGAAAATTTCAATTTGATCTGCCGCTCAGTGGATTATCCCTTGCCGTAGAAGCCAACATGATTGAATATCAAGACAATCAACTGATGGATTACAACGCAAAAGTGGCTTACCTTTTTGATTCAGTATTGGATCTGGGCCTTGAAGCAGGCTATCGCAAATTAAGTTTGAAAGTGGATGATGATGACATCCAAACCAATCTTGATCTCGACGGCCCTTATGTAGGTGCAATGTTACATTTCTAATTCAATCGTTTTTTACAGTGCAAGGATGCACCAACTGCTAAATATTTTCAGAAAAAATCTGCGGTACATCAGCGATAGAATCCAAAATATAATCAGGTTTCACCGGAGATTGATCTGCATAAGCCTGTCGATATTTTCCTGTTTTGACCAGGCATCCATGAATACACATAACTTGGGCGCCGCCTATATCTGTATCTATGTCATCACCAATCATCAAGGTTTGCTCCGCAGTCATCTTTACCGAATCAAGCACTCTTTGAAAAAAATCCCGATTGGGTTTACCCAAAATAATTGCTGTTTTATTACAGATATATTCCAACCCTGCTACAAAAAATCCTATGTCTGTTTTTAAACCCTGCTCAGTTTGCCAAAAACGATTTTTATGTAACGCAATTAATTGTGCACCCGAATGCATTGCATTAAATAAACTATTAATTAAGGTTATATTCCAACGATCACCAATATCGCCGATAAGAATGAAATCAGGGTGATATTCATCCCACTCAAAATCATCGAAATCGGATTTGACTGCATCGGCAACCAACGGCCAGATTTTTAACGGGCGAGATATTTTCTTTTGCATTTCCATGAGTTCAAAACGCGCTGCTTGTGGAGCACTAATCAATTCGTCATCAAACAAATCGATACCTATGGAGCGTATTTGGGATAGGAGTTGAGCCTGGGTTTTAGTTGTTGTATTGGTTAGAAAACGCAACTGCATATTCTTATTTCGCAAGTATTTTATTGTCTGGCAAGCACCGGGGACTTCCTGATTACCTATGTACAGCGTGCCATCCAAATCCAGCAATACTAATTTAAATGATGATTTCATTTGCCTGCTCCTTCCAGATAATCATTTTTAGTAGTTAATACCCAAAACATGCCAAAGAAAACCTGTTTTTACAGCAAGCCTAAAGTGTTAACAAATGAGACGCATAGCCTTTTTTTATACATGAAATTGATAATCCCATCACCACAAACAGGCTTATTCAGGTATACTGGCCCAAAAATTGGCATTATTGCAGGATAGAATCATGAGCAATGTACAAATCGACGACTTAAATGTTGTCTCCCAGGAATTATTGATTTCCCCTCAGGATTTAAAAAATAAAATTCCGCTGACCGAAAAGGCACGTCAAATAGTTACCCAGGGCCGCCAGGTCGTTCGCAATATTCTCGATCGTAAGGATCACAGGATTTTCATGGTGATTGGCCCCTGTTCCATCCATGACGTCAAGGCTGCCAAAGACTACGCACAACGCTTGAAGAAACTGGCAGATGAAGTCAGTGATAGCATTTACATCGTAATGCGCGTGTATTTCGAAAAACCCCGCACCACTGTGGGATGGAAAGGTTTGATTAACGACCCTTATTTGGATGACTCCTTCAAGATGGAAGAAGGCCTGCATATTGGCCGTCAGTTGTTGCTGGATATAGCCGAAATCGGTTTGCCTACAGCCACCGAAGCCCTGGATCCGATTTCCCCGCAATACCTGCATGATTTAATCAGCTGGTCAGCGATTGGCGCCCGAACAACCGAATCGCAAACTCATCGCGAAATGGCCAGCGGCCTGTCATCCGCTGTCGGATTTAAAAATGGCACGGACGGCGGACTGACAGTTGCCATCAACGCTTTACAGTCAGTTTCCAAGCCACACCGCTTTTTGGGAATTAACACTCAGGGACAAGTTGCAATTATCCACACACGCGGCAATGCCTATGGGCACGTTGTACTAAGGGGTGGCAATGGCAAACCCAATTACGATTCAGTGAGTGTTGCCCTTTGTGAACAGGATCTGGCCAAGGCAAAAGTGGCACAAAATATTATGGTTGATTGCAGCCACGCCAATTCCAACAAAAATCACGAACTACAAACGCTGGTTATGGAGAATGTTACCAACCAAATACTTGAAGGGAATAAATCAATTATCGGTTTAATGGTTGAGAGCAATATCGGAGCTGGTAATCAAAGCATTCCAGCAAATCTCTGTGACCTGAAATATGGCGTTTCCGTAACCGACGCCTGTATTGATTGGGAAACCACAGAAAAAGCCTTGCGGCAAATGCACCACTCCCTGAAAGACAAACTCCCCAAGCGCTAAGCTTTTTGTAAGCGAGCAGAAACTGCTCGCTTCATCCAATGATTACACTCCGCCATTGTCAATTTTTTGACTTTTCATGTAAAAATTATCGACGTTTTTTCTGTTTTGATGTGGTTATTTCAAACTGCAAATGTTAGATTTCCGCAATCACGGAATATCGTTTCTGGACGAATCCATAACAAATATGATCATGAAGTTGCGAATGATTTGATCGGCAATCTACGCAACTTCCGCTATTAACCGTTCCTGTTACCTGGAGCAAATCATGGCACTTTATCAAACGTCTACACTGCCCTCTTCACTGTCCCAGCCAATACATGGCCCGACCGGGGATGAACAGACCAGCATTCAATATGATCGGACCTACCTGCTGGACGCATTGAATACGGGAAAACTGGCACTGAGCGTGAGTCCGCTTCTGGGTTGCGATTATGTATTTGTGAAGCAGGATCAGGATGAACCACTCTTCGATCCGGATAACATACAGCGCACTATCAACGATATTCTTCGGCTTCTAACAGTGACGCCAAAACAAACTATTTTTATTGCTGTCATCGATTCCTCTGATGATCGACCTCAATTCGCGCGATATGATTTTGCGTGGAGCAACCAGAATGCTGAATCCATCACAAAAATAGAAATCACACAAAATGAGCAGATTGATTTTATGGAGATGATTTATAACTGCAGTTCGCCGGTATAACCATTGCAAATCGTCAGTGCTGCTTTGCCACTCTATTTCCGCTATAGTACCCCTTCCTGCTCCATCATGTGATGAGCACCTGTTTCACTGACCTTTTTGAGACGAAAACATGTCAACTGTGGTTTCAAGATCTGTAAAATTTTTGTTTATTGGTTTTTATCTATTTTCTGCAGCTTTTAGTTTTGCCGAAGCACCGGTAAAACTACTTCCTTCCAAAGAACAAAGCAAAGCAACCACTGAAATTGTTCAGCGATTGAATGGCAATCATTTTCGGGATCAAGAGCTAAACGATCAACTGTCTTCGCGATTTTTTGATGAATATATAAAATCGCTTGACGGTTCACGCTATTTCTTTTTGCAATCCGACATTAATGAATTTGAAAAATACCGCAAATCCTTTGATAACGATTTTAGAAATGGAAAACTGGAAAAAGCGTTTGAAATTTACAATCGTTTTAATCTGCGACTGACTGAGCGTTTGGAAAAAGTCATCGTCGATTTGGAAAATCCACAAGTTGTTTTTAGTTTTGAATCCGATGAAATATTCAATTCAGATCGCGAAAATGAACCCTGGCCGGCCGATCACAAAGCTGCTGATCTTTTGTGGCATCAATATTTAAAATCCAACTTATTGAATTCAGTGCTGAATGGCAAATCTCTGGAAGACAACAAGAAAAATATGCGCAAGCGTTATATTAACCAGCTACGACGCAACAAACGCATAGATTCAGAACAAGCCTATAGCATTGTCATGAACTCACTGACAACACTCTATGACCCGCATACAAATTACATGTCTCCGGAAAATGCCGAAAACTTTGACATCAATATGTCACTGAAATTACAAGGAATCGGAGCTGAATTGCGCGGTGATGAAGAGTACACAAAAGTCAGTAGAATCATCCCGGGCAGCCCGGCAGCCAAACAAGGCGTATTAGCTCCCAACGACAGAATACTCGCAATTGCGCAAGGCGAAAAAGGTCAGTTTGTTGATGTTGTAGGCTGGCGACTCGATGAAGTTGTGCAATTAA
>CAMLRJ010000221.1 GCA_946482345.1 uncultured Cellvibrio sp. | reverse complement strand
TGGCAGTATCAAAGTACATTGCCCTTGATCAATAACAAAGTAATCGACCCTTGTTTGTTGCGTTTACCCGATGGTTCCTGGCGACTGTGGTACAACAATGAGCCTGCAGGAAAAAAAACGTTTTACGCTGATAGCCAAGATCTTTACCACTGGATAGACAAAGGCTCAGCAAATCTTCCTGACGATAGAGGTGAAGCACCACTCGCTTTTTTTTGGCAAGGGCATTATTGGTTGATGAATGATTTGCTGGGTAATAATGGATTGGGCGTTTATAAATCCAGTGATGCACTCAACTGGATTCGACAAAAAAATAATTTGCTTGATGTGCCGGGAACTGGCGTGGATGATCAGAATGCGGGGCATCATCCGGAAGTTGTGGTCAGTGGTGAACGTGCGTATCTTTTTTATTTTGTGCATCCGGGTGTGAATGCCGAAACGGTTTATGACAAACAACCATCACCCAATGTAAAACGCAGCTCCATTCAAGTTGTTGAATTAAAATATCTTGAAGGTGAGTTAAGTGTAGATCGCAATGCGCCTGTATTGATCGACTTATTACCGGCGCAGCGACCATAATATGCTAAAAATAATCTATCTTTTATGTTCCATCAGTTGCATTTTGATTGCATCGAATGTTCAGGCGAATAATCATTGGATAGACAGTAAAAAACATAAACATGATTTTCCGTTGGCTACTGAAACACAACTCGCCTCTATCATTTATTCATCTGATGATTTCAAAGTCGTTGGTATTGCTGCAAAGGATCTGGCATCTGATATAGAACGAGTCACCGGACGTAAGCCGGAATTAAAAAATGCATTGGATAATCTGACAACACCTGCCATTACATCCGCTGTTATTATCGGGACATTAGGTAAAAGCCCGCTGATTGATCAATTAATTGCAACAAAAAAACTGGATGCGATCCAACTGCAAAATCAATGGGAAAGTTTTTTAATCCTAACCATTAATCAACCATTACCGAATATAGAAAATGCATTGGTGATTGTGGGTAGTGACAGGCGTGGTACAGCCTATGGAGTTTATGAATTATCACAAGCAATGGGTGTATCCCCCTGGCATTGGTGGGCTGATGTTGCTCCACAAAAAAAATCATCGCTTTTTGTTAAAGCAGGAATCAGGCACTTCGGCCCACCTTCAGTGCAATATCGCGGTATTTTTATTAATGATGAAGATTGGGGAATGCAGGTTTGGGCAAAGAAAACATTCGAGCCTGAAAATGACGGTATAGGCCCGAAAACCTATAGCAAATTATTTGAACTGTTATTGCGTTTGAAAGCCAATACTCTTTGGCCCGCTATGCATCCAACTACAAAACCGTTTAACAGCTTTTCGCAAAATGCACAGATAGCGGATGATTACGCCATAGTCATGGGGTCATCACATGCCGAACCTATGTTACGTAACAATGTAGGTGAATGGAAATTTTCTCACGAACAATATAATTATCTGACTCATCGCAGCTTGGTGAAGAATTATTGGCAAGAGCGTATGCAAACCAATGGTAAGTTTGAAAATATTTACACTCTGGGTATGCGTGGTATTCATGATTCGTTGATGCAAGGTCCAACAAATGACGCGGAACGAATAAAACTCTTGCAATCCATTTTTTCTGATCAACGAGGGTTGATTAAACAGTTCACTCAACAATTACCAGAAAAAACACCACCTGAAAAAATACCGCAAATGTTTTGCGCTTATAAAGAAGTGCTGGGGCTTTATCGTCAAGGATTAAATGTTCCTGATGATGTGACCATTGTATGGCCTGACGACAATTTTGGTTATGTTCGAAATTTTACCAATGCGCAGGAGAGAAAGCGTACAGGTGGTTTTGGAGTTTATTATCACTTGTCCTATTTGGGCGCGCCCATGGCGTACCTATGGTTAAACACCACGCCACCGGCATTAATTTGGCAGGAGATGTTCAAATCCTATGAAATGGGCGCTGATCGCATCTGGATTGTGAATGTGGGCGATTTAAAACCGGCAGAAATAGGCACAGAATTATTTTTGCAAATGGCTTGGGATATCAAACCTTGGCAGCGTCACAATCAAAAGGACTATTTACGCGAATGGGCTACGCGCGAATTTGGTGCGAAACAGGCAGCAGAAATTGCAGAATTAATGCAAGATTATTATCAGCTTAATTTTCAGCGCAAACCGGAACATCTGCAATGGTGGTTACCACGTAAAACTCCCCGATTCAGTGATTTGTCTGTGGATGAATCCAACCAACGGTTACAAGCATTTACACAATTAAAGTTGCGTACAGCAAAAGTCGCTAAAAAAATTAACAGTGAAAATCAAGACGTATTTTTTCAATTGGTTAGTTATCCGATAGAAGGCTCAGCCTTGGTCAATATTCGTTTCCTTGAAGGAGAGAAAGGTAACCGCAATGCAGCAATCGATGCAGACAAAAAACTGAAAGAAAAACACCATCATTGGAATACCCGTTTATCAAAAGGAAAATGGAAAGATTTTATGGCACTTGAGCCTGCAGATGAACAATGGAATAAATATCGAATTTCTTCCTGGGAAATGCCTGACGTTAAAAAAATTGAACCATCAACCATAAAATCTGCAGGAAAAATTCTGCGGGTTGAAGCAGAAAATTTTACTGCACGCACGCAAGGTGTTAACAGTCGATGGGAAATTATTGATGGCCTTGGGCTAAGCGGTTCTGGCTCAATCAGTGTATTTCCTGTTACTGCGCCGGTTTTAACCATTGATCAATGGCAGCAAGCATCACGTTTGGATTACCAAATTAATGTTGCTGCCGGTGAATATCAATTGTGCATCAAATTACTGCCTACGCATCCATTGACTGGCACCCAATTAATTTTTGCTGTTGGCGTCAATCAGGCTTTACCTGAATTGGTTTCTTTGGAAATAAATGACGGCGGCACTGAATGGGCGCAGGGCGTATTGAATAATTATCGCACTTCATGCAAGTCGATTGTTCTTAACAAGAAAGATAACAATAGATTAAGTATTTATGGTTTACATGCCGGTGTTACGCTGGACGCATTCGAACTATTTAAAAATAATGAACAACAATTGAAAAAATAATCAGGAATCCTTTATGAAAGCGGTGCTCGATATTGGTAAAACCAACGTCAAACTTCAATTGGTGAATAATTCAGGTCAACTCTGCGAAAGTTATTCACGAAAAAATATGGTGTTGAATCAAAAACCCTACCCACATATGGATATCAGCGGTATATGGGAATGGTTACTGGAAACTTTGTCTGGTTGTGAAAAAATTGCGGATGTACATGCGTTAGTTGTGACAACTCATGGCGCGACCGCTGCACTGATAAATGCTGAGGCAGGTGAAGATGGTTTGGTGTTGCCCGTGCTGGATTATGAATTTACAGGCGTGAATAGTTGCGATGCGGCTTACTCCCGGTTGCGACCTGATTACAACGTCAGTTTATCGCCTGATCTTCCCGCAGGATTGAATCTGGGGCGGCAGATTTTTTGGTTGCAGCAACAATTTCCATCTGAATTTTCTCGTGTTACCCACATATTGATGTATCCCCAATATTGGAGCTGGCGGTTAACCGGTGAACTGGCAGGGGAGGTGACTTCCCTTGGGTGTCATACCGATCTTTGGATGCCGGGAAAATCCTATTCCAGCCTGGTGACTGATTGTGATTGGCAGACGTTAATGCCGCCACTGAAATCGGCCTGGGATGTTTTGGGTGTTATCAGTCCACAGATCGCCGCAAAAACGGGATTGCCTGCTGACTGCAAGGTTTACTGCGGAATACACGACAGTAATGCCAGTTACCTGCGCTACTTGTTAAATAACAAAACCTCGCAATCATTCACTGTTATTTCAACAGGCACATGGACTATTTTAATGAGCGCGCGCGCCGGATTGTCCGCATTAAAAGCCGGGCGGGATATGCTGGCCAATTGTGATGTCTATGCCGACCCTGTTGCCTGCGCAAGATTCATGGGCGGGCGGGAGTACGACCTGATTTGTCAGCGTCTGGGCGGTGATATCCAGATTCCAATGATGACGGATATACAAACCGCAATTGATAATCTATGGCTGGTCACGCCGGATTTCAGCAATGGTAATGGCCCTTTTGCCGGGCTTGTACCGGTGATTAATTGTCCGGTTCCGGCTGTTTGCCCGGCAGCTGTAGCGACTCTTTACTGCGCCTTGATGATCGACCAGCGATTGACTGATTTAGGGGCCACAGGTGCTATCTATATTGAAGGTGCATTTCTCAAAAATCCTCTGTTATGCCAGTTGGTTGCGCAGTTGCGATCCAGTCAAACGGTTTATCTTTCAAGTGACGATACGGGTACTGTGCAGGGGGCTTTGCTATTGACTGATTTTGGGCAGAGTCAGTTTTCGCTGGCGCTTGAAGTGTGTATTCCCGGCAATTTTTCCTCTTTGGATCGGTACAAAAACCATTGGTACAGCATCATCAATGAAAAACAAACCGGCAAATAATCAAGCTATGCTGGTTTTTGTTTGTATTCCAATCAAATTCCGTTTGCCTTGATTGATTATGATTGTTAGTCTGCTATGATCTCATTACAGACTTATTTTTCTCTACCATTCAAACCGGGCGGGTAATTTCATGTTGGAAAAACAGCGACAACAACTGATTTTGGATTTCCTTGACGAAGCGAAATTTGCCAGCGTGCGAATTCTTTGCGATCAGCTAAACGCATCGGAAGCGACAATCCGTCGCGATCTGAATAAGCTTGCCGCTTCAGGAAAAATTAAAAAAATTCGCGGTGGTGCGGAAGTCATCCAATCCAAAGTTTTGCCTTCTACCAAAATTACCGGCAAATCTTTTTGGGTTGATAAAGAAAAAAACGTTAACACCAAACGCATGATTGCCAAACGTGCAGCAGAACTTTGCGGCGATGGCGAATCCATTATTATCAATGGTGGCTCTTCTACTTTTATGATGGCGGAATTTCTGGAAGATCGCCGCATGAATATACTTACCAATTCGTTCGTATTGGCTCAGGAACTCTTGGAAAACAGCCAAAATCAAATCACCTTGCCGGGCGGGGAGGTGTATCGCAAACAAAGTATTATTCTCAGCTCTTTTGAAAATGACACCACACAGAATTATCACGGTAGCAAGATGTTTATGGGCTGTCCCGGCATCAGTGAAATCGGTGTAATGGAAACAGATCCGCTGTTAATTCTTGCCGAACAAAAATTACGTAAACGTGCAGATAAACTGATTGTACTCGCCGACAGCACCAAAATTGGCGTAAAAGGTAATCTGATTTTCAGTCCTTTGTCCGGTGTGGACATGGTGATTACAGACAGCAACTCCGACAAATCCATACTGCAACATTTTGAACGTCAGGGTATTGAAGTTGTAGTGGTTGATGCCTGCGATTAACACCCGCCAAAACCGGTGTGTTCCCAATCAGACGATGCCGGTTTTTTAATTTCCGTTTTCCCTGCGTTTTCGATTGTTGCAACAATCGCCTTTGAACCAATCGTGAAGTTTGTTATTTGATTGAAATCCTGCTCGTTTCGCGACAAATAATGATTGGAAATGATTGTAAATGCTCTTCAATCTGGTTATATTGACCCAATTGCGAGACGCTTTATAAAAAGAACAATCAAATCTTACTCACACCAAGCCCATAGGAAAATCGATGTCTTACCAGCCAGATGAATATAAATATGTGAATTATCTTTGGGATGATGCAGTGGCGGACAAGTTGGATCCGGTTGGGAATCTGGTATATCGATCCAACAAATTAGGTGAAGATTTGCGTATTACCAATACAGGAGGTGGTAATACTTCGGCAAAGTTGATCGAAACTGATCCGCTCACCGGTGAAAAAGTTGAAGTACTTTGGGTGAAGGGATCTGGCGGTGATTTGCGCACATCCAAAAAAGAAAATTTTTCTTCTTTGTACAGCAGCAAGTTGCAAGCACTTGATAAGGTTTATCAGCAATATCCTGACAAAGGTTATAAGTCGGCAGGTGAAGACCGCATGGTGGCGATGTTCACGCATTGCAATTTTTGTTTGAATCCACGCGCGTCATCAATTGATACGCCATTGCATTCGATGATCGCAGAAAAACACGTTGATCATTTACATCCCAATTCAGTAATTTCAGTGGCCTCCTGTAAAGATCAG
>CAMLRJ010000220.1 GCA_946482345.1 uncultured Cellvibrio sp. | reverse complement strand
ATAGGGGATGTTGATAGAAGTTGTTGATACAGGGTTAGGACCTGCAGGGAATTCATCTGCTGCGGTTACCCAGGTCACATTGTTGCCAAAGATATTACCGCTGACATCCCAGTAACCCATATCAGTGGTGTAAAAAGTACCAATCGGGTTGCGGGAATTTTCGAAATAATTGTTTTGGGCTTTTATTTTTCCACCGATACGCGGGTTCATACCGGTTGAACGAATGCCATCGTAATAGTTGTTGTAGGCATGGGCAGTACCATGACGCAACAGTGGCAGACGTGAATTCATATTTTTGTAGTAGTTGTGGTGGAAGGTGACAAAAGTATTGGTGTCATCACTGTCGCTTGAGCCCATCAAACCGCCACGGTCAGAGTCGTGGTAGTAGGTGTAGGACACAGTCACATATTGGGTTGTGGCTTTCATATCCAATAGTGAGTCATAACCATCACTTTCACCGCCGGAAGCTTCAAGTTCGCAGTGGTCAACCCAGACATTGAATACATTGGATTCCATACCAATTGCATCACCACCATTGGAAGTGGGTGAACCGGATTTTTTTACATTTTTGATGTGCAGGTTTTGCAAAATGATGTTGGATGTATCGCGCAAGTGAATACCAATCTGGTCAAACACGGCGGCATTGCCAACACCAATCAAGGAAATATTTTTAACCCCTTTAAACTGGATTTCTTCTGCGGTGGTATCACAACTGCCTGAAGCTTTGGTTGTGTTTCCGTGGTTTATCGTACCTGTTACATAGATGATCAAGGGTGTGTCATCAGTGGCACGATTACACATAGCCTGATTGATTTCTGTACCGGTGCTGGCGTAAACCACCTGGCCTCCGGCACCACCTGTTGTACCACCATTGAGGGTCGCATAGCCTTCAACCGCATGTGCGGAGCCAAAAGCCAATAGGCTCCCAGCTACCGTCGCCTGAATCCAGCGAGTAGGGGAAATAGTCATGTTCAATACCTTTAAGGTTATTGTGTGGGTGAGCTGCCGTACTCACGCCTGAATTATCGAATCAAAGCATTGAGTGTGTGTTGAATAAGAGGCTTTGTTCGCGTTGATTTGCTGACCATTATTTTTTTTATCCTCTCAAACTATTTTGTTTGAGATGCATTCTGAATTATCAGTTCAAAATGCATAGTTACCGAGTCTAAAGACTAGCAGTTTCAATGTAAAGCAAGGTGTTCTCGCTAACATGAAAGCTGTGCAAGGAGTCTCAAAAAATGAGTATTTCTGTATCAGGAATTTGTCTTATTAGCTGATAACTTTTCTGCAATTTGTGCCACTCTTGTTCCAAGTGATACACAAAGTTTTATTTCATCTTCTGTCAGTTGATCAGGTTTTTCGCCTCTTGCCCAATGCGATGCTCCATAAGGTGTTCCACCCGATCCGGTTGAATGTAACGATGACTCGGAATAAGGAATTCCTGTGATTAGCATTCCCTGATGCAACAACGGAAGCATCATCGAAAGTAATGTGCTTTCCTGTCCGCCATGCAGTGTTGATGTTGACGTAAAAACAGCAGCCGGTTTACCAATCAAATCACCATTCATCCAATGGCTGCTGGTTGAATCCAAAAAATATTTCATGGGCGCAGCCATGTTGCCGAATCGGGTAGGGCTACCCAGAATTAATCCGGCACAGTCTCGCAAATCTTCTGCGGAGCAATAAATAGCACCGGTTTCAGGAATTGCCGGTTCGGTCGCTTCGGTGTTGGGTGAAACAGATGGAACGGTTCTCAGTCTGGCTTCCATGCCGCTGACCCGTTCTATACCACGGCCAATTTGTTGTGCCATTTTCAGTGTTGATCCGTAACGACTGTAATAGAGAACCAAAATGTATTGCTGCATGACGGCACCTTGGGAGCAGGAGGTTTATGTTAGAGTGCCGGGATTATAGCGCTGTCGAACAAATGAAATGAATGGAGATTGGTTTTGTTTTCCAATTTAAAAACAGTATTTCCCTGGTTTGGAAAAGTGTGTGCTGCCTGTGTCTGGCTCAGAGGATTTTTGTGGTTTGGTTACCAACATTTTGATTCCAGTAAATGCCTGACAAGTGCCGCTGCACTGACATACGTTTCCTTGTTTGCAATCGTACCTTTGATTACGGTCACCTACGTTGCGTTCTCCTTTTTCCCCAGTTACCGATCATTGGGGTTGCAGGTCGAAGAATTTCTTTTCAGTCATTTTTTACCTGACACCAGTGCGGACCTGGTGAAATACCTTAAAACATTTGCCAATCAAGCCAAAAATCTTACCTGGATAGGTGTTATTTTTCTGGTGTTTTCAGTGCAAATGATGATCAAAAATATTGAAGATAATTTGAACGTGATCTGGGGTGTTAAACGCCGTCCACGTGGGTTTATAAAATTGATTATCTATTGGTTGGTACTCAGTATCGGACCTTTATTATTGGGTGCGACACTGGCGATGAGTACTTATGTTTTTTCATTGCAGTTGTTCGGCAATATCTCTGAATACAAAGCCATTAAAACCTTATTGGGAGCTGCTCCCTTTTTTCTGACCTGGCTGGCATTTACCCTTTTATTTGTGGCATTGCCCAATAGTCGTGTGACTTTATGGCATGGGGTAGTCGGTGCAGGTATAACCACTGTTTTTTTTCATGGATTAAAAGCTATTTTTGCCTGGGTTGTGACCTATTCATCCTACGGTTTGGTCTATGGTGCTTTTGCAGCTATCCCATTGTTTTTATTGTGGATAAACCTTACCTGGGCAATCATTTTAGGCGGTGCGGTGCTGGTCTACAGTATTGAAAATTATCGCCATCCCCCAGTGGATTCTGTTAATGAGGAAAAAAAATCTCCGGGTTAATAATCCCTGTCTATACTCTGGGGAACAGTAAAAAAATTAACCCTGACCAGATATTTCTAGCATATGGCGATACCCCTGTTGATTTGTGATGATTCATCCATGGCTCGCAAGCAGGTTGCACGTTCTTTACCTGAAGGTTGGGATGTTGAAATCACTTTTGCGACCAACGGAATGGAAGGTGTTCAGGCTATTCGCGATGGTAAAGGTGAGATGGTATTCCTGGATCTCACCATGCCTGAAATGGACGGTTATCAAGTATTGGAAACCGTTAAAAACGAAGGATTGAATGCAATGATCATTGTTATTTCTGGCGATATTCAACCCACCGCTCATCAACGCGTCACCCAATTGGGCGCGATGGATTTTATCCAAAAACCGGTTAACCCCGAAAAATTAGCCGAAACACTTAAAAAGTTTGGTTTGATTTAATTTCACTTCTGCGTTTAGATGATCGCTGTTCAATTCCCTCGAATAAATAGCGAGTTCCTTCTGTGTTTTCACTTTCAAAATTCGGTCAAAAAATTTGTGATCAATCCGGCATAGTCACCTTGATGGATGATCTTGGCGATGCGTTGCGAAATAATCCGGACATTATTTTTATGGGTGGTGGTAATCCAGCAGTGATTCCTGAAGTGCAAGCTGCATTTGCAAATGCATTGTCAGAAACCTTATCGAATCCTGTGTTATCGGAAGAATTTTTGGGTGTGTATCAGCCACCTCAAGGTGATGCGAGTTTGTTGGATGACCTTGCTGAATTATTTCGGAGCGAATACAACTGGCCAATCACCAAAGCCAATATTGCATTGGCCAATGGTAGTCAATCTGCATTTTTCGTTTTGTTTAATTTATTTGCGGGTGAATTTTCTGATCATTCTTGCAAGCAAATACAATTTCCTCTGGCACCGGAATATTTGGGTTATAGCGATTTGGGAATCACCGCTAATTTCTTTACGGCAACCAAACCCTCAATTGAAATATTGGAAAATAATTTTTTTAAATACCATGTTGATTTTTCGGCATTGAAGATTACCGGGTCAACAGGTGCATTGTGTATTTCTCGACCCACCAATCCCACTGGCAATGTGATCAGTGACGATGAGTTGTTGCATCTGAATGAGCTTGCCAAAACACATCAAATACCTTTGATTATTGATGGCGCTTACGGCACACCTTTTCCGAATATTATTTTTTCAAAAGCCAATCCCTTGTGGAACGACAACATTATTTTAGTGCTCAGCCTTTCCAAATTGGGTTTACCTGGAGCACGAACAGGAATTGTGATTGCAAATACTGATGTGATTACAGCTTTTGCAAAAGCCAATACCATTTTAAGTTTGGCAACGGGAAATATGGGGCCTTCCATTTTGCGAGGCTTATTAAAAAGCGGTCAGCTGTTGTCACTCAGCAAACAATCTATAGCACCTTTTTATCAACAGCGAATGCAACAAGCCGTTGCATGTTTTCAGCAAGCTTTGTCGCATCTTACTTATCGAATTCATCAGCCTGAAGGTGCGATATTTTTGTGGCTATGGTTTCCGGATTTGCCTGTATCCAGTCAAACGCTGTATGAGCGCTTAAAACAATCCGGTGTACTGGTCGTGTCGGGGCATCATTTTTTCCCTGGGCTTGATGAAGACTGGTCACATATTCACGAGTGTATTCGTGTGACTTATTGTCAGGATATGGAAAAATTAAAACGGGGAGCTGCAATTATTGCCCGGGAAGTTGCCCGTGCCTATGCAGAAGCCGATATTCAGGTCTAAGCTTTATTTGTCATATGTCTGTTTTTCACAAGAACAAATTTATCTGATTACAAAAGAAACCTAACAGAATGCGCCAAATCGATATAGTCAAACTTTACGCGCAAAAAAAATGTCTGGTTGTCGATGACATGCCCGATATTCGAGTTGCACTTTCCGGCATGCTAAAAGTATTTGGTGTGCAGGAAATAGATGTGGTCGCCAACGGTGAGCAAGCCATGGAAATTTGTCGCACGACTCATTTTGATATGGTTTTGTGTGATTACAATCTCGGTTTGGGAATGGATGGCCAGCAAGTTCTTGAAGAATTACGATTTAGAAATCGGTTGAACAACACCAGTATTTTTGTCATGGTCACTGCCGAATCATCGCGTGAAATGGTATTGGGCGCATTGGAATATCGTCCGGATGACTACGTCACCAAGCCCATTACTACCGCTTTGTTAAGAACACGTCTGGATAAAGTGGTGTTGCGACATCAAGAGTTGATTCAGATAAAACAAGCCATGGATGAAAAAGATTATGCCAAAGCAATAAGCAGTTGTGATGCGCGATTGAATGACAATACGTCTTATCGTAGTTCTTGTTTGCAG
The DNA here is from genome assembly GCA_946482345.1 of uncultured Cellvibrio sp. The sequence continues at coordinate 1,034 of CAMLRJ010000220.1, read as the reverse complement.
ATTAAAGCAGAAATGAGTTTGCGATTATTGAATTTTAAACAAGCAGAAGATATTTATCGTGGCGTATTAAATGAGCGTCCTGTTATTTGGGCCAAATTAGGTTTGGGTAAAACTCTGGTCGCAAAAAAAGAATACGATGAGGCTCAACAAAAACTACAGGAAGTGATAGAAACCGACCGGCGTTATGTTGAAGCACATGATTTACTGGCAGACACTTATTTGGCAACAGGTGATCAGGTAAAAGCGCAGGAGTCTATGCAGGAAGCTGCCAACATTTCACCGAAATCGGTGATGCGACAACGGCGTCTTGCAGAGTTGGCAAAACTGAATGGCGATACAACCGCACTCTTGAATGCCAGTCGTCAAGCCATACGAGTAGCTAAAAATTCCTGTTATGAATCTGAACAGGACTTTTTTAATCTGGCAAAAGAGTTGGCAGAATTAAGTGCAGATGAACCAGCAGCCATAGCTGATCAGTACGTCAAAGAAAGTTTTGAAGTGCTTGGACGATTACAAAAAAAATCTTATTTCAATACCAGTGCCGATATTCAGTCCAATTCAGTTAAATCACGTGCAATGATGAATCAGAAAAAAATGGATGAAGCTAATGGATATTTAACAAAAGCATTACATTTGGCTGAAAAGAATAAGGAAAATATTAATGCAGAAGCTCAATTGGATTTGGTAAAAACCCTAATCAAATCCGGTAACAAGGAAAAAGCCAATCAAATTTTACATGAGCTTGCAGAGAAGCATAAAGACGATATGGAAGTTTTGGAAAAAGTGGATGCCATGTCAGAAAATCCACGTAGCACCCAGGGGCGGGAGCGTGCAGCATACATGACAAAAAATGGAATAGGTTTTTATGAGCAAAAGCATTATCGCGAAGCCATTAAGGTATTTCGTAATGCAGTTGGTGTATTTCCAGGGCATTTGGGGCTTAACCTTAATTTAATTCAGGCTGTGGTTGCAGAAATTAAAGAAGGCGGGGATAAAAAACTTTACGAATCAATTTGCCGCAAAGCATTGCAGCG
>CAMLRJ010000219.1 GCA_946482345.1 uncultured Cellvibrio sp. | reverse complement strand
TCCAACCTAAATCCTCGATGATAACTGCTTTGAGCTGGCTGTCATCTGCATAAAGCTGGAAGCTGAAAATCATCATCAAAATAATCATACACTGTGCAGAAAATAATATTTTTTTACGCATAACAAACTCCCGATAATTACAACGTTTTTACTCTGTGGCCAATTTCTTTTGCAGGATTGCCCGCGACTTTTAATCCACTGGCAACAGACCTTGTGACCACTGATCCCATACCAATAACCGATTTGTTGCCAATCTTGATGCCATCCAGTATTCCGACATTTGCACCAATCCATACATCTTCGCCAATTTCTATCCCGAGCGAAGTTACCGACTGTTCCTGAATCAATTTCTCTGCTTCCATGCCATGATTAAACGCATAAGCCGAAGTATAAGCAGCAATACGTGAATAATTGCCAATACGAATTCCTTTGCGACCACCTTCCAGCGTGACGTGATGATTAATGGAGACATGCCGTCCAATTTCAACAGGGCCATGAATGACGCAGTCTGCTGCAATAAAACTATAATCGCCCAGCACAATAGGACGTCCTGGTTCGGCAAAGAGTTTCGCTTCAGGCGCAATAAAACAATCTTTACCCAAAATGACAGTTTCCATTTTGCACAAATAATTCTGGATTTCCATTTGCCATGCTTCCGCCCAGTCTTTATGTTCAGGTTTCAGGCTGTGATACAGCCATGGCATATAAGAAAGACGTTTTTTATGCTGCTCGCGATAATCAATGGGTTGAAGATTATTGTCAGTCATAAATATCCTCTGATCGAAAGCGAGATTATACTGTCGCCCAACTCAATTGCTACAGGCAGGCTGATAAATCAGTATTAAAATTATGTTATACGCACTGCAAAAATATTCTGAAGTCGGTTTGTATTATGTGGAGCAATGGACCCTGCCCTGGCTGGTGATTTCGTTATGAAATTAACCTGGATGCAAACATCTATTGTGGTCAGTTTATTTTGTTTGGCTTTTGCGGGCTATTGGGGATATCAGCAGATTCTACTTAAGAATTTATTGGAACAGGATCTGGTTAAAGAGCAGGAATCTTATCAGCTTATTCAAAAACATTGCTGGTTTACCGTGGATTGGTAGAAGTCGGTTAAATGTTTTCATTTAAAAACGCCGCAATCAACAGGTGAGTTTTATTTACCGGTCGTTATCATAAAAGATGATTCAATCGATCATCAATCCGATCCTGTTGTATATCTGCAAGGTGGCCCGGGGCTTGGTGCAGCGCTGGATCAGGAAGGTATGGACAAGTGGATGAACTGGTTAATTGTTGCCAGGCTTAATCGGGATTTGATTTTAATGGATGCTCGTGGCACAGGTTTGAGTTTGCCCAAATTAAATTGTTCGGATAATGGAAAGCAAGCAGCATTATGGAAAGAAAATATTTCATTGGTTGATGAACTGAAAATCAATAACCAATCCATGCTCGATTGTTTTGATTCATTGCAAAAACACAATCTTGCTTTATCGGTAAATAATTTCAGTACGCAGTATTCCGCTCGTGATGTGGTTAATTTAATGCAAAAATTAAATTATCAGCAGTGGAATATTTTAGGTGTTTCTTATGGAACACGTTTGGTTCTGGAAATAGAGCAACAACTAAAAACATTGCCTGCACCCGGTTTAAAAGCAATGGTACTGGATTCGCTTTATCCTGCCGCTTATGGAGGGGTGCAAACCTGGCCGCAAGTGTTGGATTCTGCTATGTCGGGATTTTTTGATGGTTGCATGCAACAAATAGATTGTAAGCGGCTTATAAAAAATTCCGGCCAATTAAAAGAAGAATTGGTAATCGCTCTGCAAAAATTAAAATCCAACCCGATTGATATGACTATCAAACGTTGGGATGGTGAGGCGCCCATTTATTTCGTTGTAAACGATCATCGTTTTGTTTCGGCAATCTTTGCTGCTATTTATGATGCAAGAGATTGGCCGGATATAGTCAATGCGATTCATGCCGTGAACCAACAATCGGGTTTGGTGCAAGAACAACAACTGAAAAAATTAATCGAACCTTATCTAAACCGAAATTTGAACAGCCACTTTAATAGTCTCGCGTTCACAGCAGTCGATTGTGCCGATAATGCCATGGGCCCGGAGCAGGATTATTTGCAATCATTAATCGATTTTCCATTAATGGCAGAATACACAAAAGATCAATGGCAATACCAATTGTGTCATCAGTTATCCGCGAAACACTATTTGCAATTACACGCGCCAACAATTCCAACGCTCATTCTGTCTGGAAAAAATGATCCGGTAACACCATCAACCTGGGCAGTTGCTATGCATCAAAAATGGAAAAACTCACAATTGATATTGCGCGAGAATTTGGCGCACTCGGTTTTATCGACAGATATTTGTTTGTTGGAAAATTTGCATCGGTTTTTTGATGAACCGGAGAAAGAATTTGACTATTGCGAAGGAGAATAAAATATTTCGTGATGGGTTATTCAGAAGTCCGTGACTATGCCTGTCCAAGATGGCGGCCTTGGCCGCCTTGCAACATTATTCGTATTTGCAGAGATAAGAGGTTTCAACCGGAGCGCTGACTTTGAAGCGCTGGTTGGCTTCGACTATGAAGGTTTCGCCAGCTTTGAAGGTTTTGGATTGGCTGTCGCCTGGTAAAACTACAGTCAGGCTACCGCTGACGACAGTCATGTATTCGCGTTGGGCAGTACCGAATTCATAATCGCCCTTGGCCATAACGCCAATAGTGGCGGGCAAGGTTTCGGTTTGGAAGGCAATGGATTTAACAGCACCATTGAAATATTCGTTGACTTTAAACATGGTGTTAACCCCTGAAAATGATGAGCCGACAGAAACATCAGGCATAAAAAAAGCTGCATACCTGATCTGAAAAGAGTATGCAGCCTTCTATATTTCTATATTTGGCTCCGCCTGCTGGGATCGAACCAGCGACACACGGATTAACAGTCCGTTGCTCTACCGACTGAGCTAAGGCGGATTCACGGCTTCCTGTTCGGAAGTGGTGCGCATCATATAGAGGCAAAAAGGCTCGGTCAACCCTTTTTTAGTCTCATTCGAGATATAAAACCGGGGATAATTATGAGCTTGCTCAATTATTCCCCAGACTGGTTTTTGCTTGCGCAAAATGGATTATTTTTGCAGGCTGATTAATTTAAAACCGGCTTCTTTATGGAGAATTTTTATCTGCGAAAAATAAGTACTGGCTTTTGTTTCCAGTGGTACAAATTGATTGATCACAAAAAATGCTATGCCTTTTTTGGATAAAAGTCGTTTGGTTTCGCGTACAAATTTTTCGGTGAGATCAGCATCCGGATTAAACCCTTGATGAAAGGGTGGGTTGCATAAAATCAAATCAAAGACTTCATTGATATTGGTTGCGCAATTATCAGCAATTACTTTTCCATTTAAACCCGAATGCACCCGGTTTTTTTCCGCTGCCATAATTGCAGCAGCGTTATTGTCAGTCATAGTCCATGAATTGATTGTCTGACAATCCACATGTTTTGCGGCAGCCAGTGTAATAAATCCATAGCCACAACCCAGATCCAGACAATTTTGCGGTTCGATTTCTGCGAGCGGCAATTTATTTAAATGATTGACTAATAATTCACTGCCCAGATCAATTTTATTCCAGCCAAATAATCCGGGCTTACTGAAAAATTCTTGTGCGTGATTGTCCAGCATCAAGCGCAAACAGGTGTAGTCCTGATCATCTAGCTGATTCGCTTTTGAATAAATGCTATTTTTTGTGAGTTGAGCGGTATAGAGCGCGCCGTCCTTTATTGCTTTCTGTGAGTCTTCCAGGATTGCTGCCAATTTTTCAACATAGGTTTTAATGCCTTCGTTTTTATATCCCGCCAGATAAATTTTTCCTTTGGGTTTCAAACATCTCCAGGCTTGGTTAAATAGATGATGAACCAGAGGTTTTTCTTTGGATATGCGATAAAAAATTGCATCCAGGCTATTATCTGAAATTGTAGATAAATCAAAATCATTAAACGCAGCATTAAATCCCTTTTTCCTGGCTTCTTCTGCCACATCCCAACGATTACTGATGATGTTAATTTTTCGGCCTGACTGATTAAAAGCAATATTATTTGCGAGGTTTTCATCCATCAACCAGAGGTGATTCTGGTTTGTATCTGATTCAACTATTTGTTGTTGAATCCATTGGTTTGCCAGATCATTCATTGAATATTCCTTTAACTTCGGCAGGTGTTAATGATCGATATTGGCCTGATCCCAAGGTTGAATCTAACATCAGATTGCCAATTTTTTCCCGGTGCAGTGAGATCACTTTGTTGCCGACTGCAGCAAACATACGTTTTACTTGATGATATTTTCCTTCAGATATAGTCAGTCTGGCTTGATTTGAACTTAACACTTCCAGTTCTGCAGGTGCAGTTAATTTTTTTTCGCCGTCCAATAAAATGCCTTGTTTGAATAGGGTTGCAGTTTCATCTGAAATGGGATCGGCGAGTGTGACCAGATAAGTTTTCTTGCAGTGTGAAACCGGTGCGGTGATTTGATGATTCCATTGGCCATCATCTGTAATCAATACCAAGCCTGTGGTGTCTTTATCCAAACGACCCACAATTTGTAAATCATCTTTTCGAAACTCATTCAATAAATCCATCACAGTGGGATTTTCACTATCATGATTTGCGCAAACATAACTTGCAGGTTTGTTTAACATTAAATAACGTGCGGATTGAGCCGTAATTAATTGCTGATGAAGATAAATATGATCAGTGTCAGAAATTTTTTGATCCGCTTTTACTTTGCTTTCACCATTTACATTGACATCGCCTGCACGAATAAATCGGTGAACTTGAGCGCGCGAGTAAACTGTGTTGTTGCTGAGAAATTTATCGAGCCGCATTTGGAAGTCTCGTAGAGCGGGTCGAGACCCGCGGGATGTGGCACTTAATTTGAACAGGATAAATTTTCAATATTGAAAACGCGTATGACTCATCCAGTAATCAGGAAATTTTTTTCTCGCCGGAATCAACCGATTGATAAATCAATGTATTAATGGTCATTGGGCCAACACCACCGGGAACCGGTGTATAAGCGGCAACACGATTCACCAACGGCGTTAATTCTATATCACCAACTCCGCCTGGATGATAACCGGCATCAACCACAACCGCGCCGTCTTTAATCCATTCTGCTTTGATAAATTCAGGTTTACCCACGGCGCCGACAATTATGTCTGCTTGTTTAATTAATGCCGGCAAATTTTGTGTGCGTGAGTGACAAATAGTCACGGTTGCATTCGCATTTAATAACATCATCGCCATAGGTTTGCCGAGAATAGGACTGCGACCGACAACCACAGCATGCTTGCCTGCGATTTCAATTTTATAAGCGTCCAACAAACGCATAATTCCTTTTGGTGTTGCACAACCATAAGCTTCTTCGCCCATACTCATGCGACCAAATCCCAGGCAGGTCACACCATCAACATCTTTTTCTGCGCTGATGGCATCAAAACATAAACGTTCATCAATTTGATGTGGCACAGGATGTTGCAACAGAATGCCGTGCACATTTGGGTTGTTGTTTAATTCGTGAATTTTGGCGAGTAGTTGTTCTGTGGTTGTGCTTGATGGCAATTCAACTTTTAAGGATTCCATGCCAATTCGTGTACAAGCATTACCTTTCATTTTCACGTAAGTAGCAGAGGCTGGATCATCCCCGACAAGAATGGTTGCCAGAATCGGAGTTTGTCCATTGGTGCGCGCCTTTAATGCCGCAACACGCGTAGAAAGTTCTTGTTCTGTTTTAGCGGCAATCGCTTTGCCGTCGAGAATTAATGCTGACATGACCGAATCACCTGTTAAAAAGTAAGGCGGCATTTTCACATAGTTGAACTGAGTCGCCAAGGAGAACCCATTAAACAAATGGATTAACGATTTTTAGCGTTTTATTGATTATTTGATTATGTTGCATGTCCTCACTGTAAAGAGTTCGGCAGTTCGCTTCCAAAGCAGAAGACAGAATCATTGAGTCATAAACACTAAAGTTGTATTTTTCGGCAACTTCCAATCCTTGCGCGTGCACACTTATGGAAACAGGATGAACTTGGCAAAGGGATTTTATGCTACTCAGGATTTCATTAACCTCATTCCATGGAAGAAGTAATTTTTTTCTGAGTACATTGGTGAGTTCATTTAAAACTTGCACACTGATATGAGGGGATTGTTGCAGTATCC
>CAMLRJ010000218.1 GCA_946482345.1 uncultured Cellvibrio sp. | reverse complement strand
GTGGCATATTCGCCAATTGTTTTTTCATTTCTTCCATGGCTTTTTTCATTTGATCGTTTTGTATGGATTGCAATTCCTTGTTGCTTTCACCTGTCATCTTGAAACTGTTTTCCCACAAGCCAGGTTGCATATCCAATTTTATAGTTTGTGCTACTCCGGATAAGGAAAAAACGCTTAACATCAAAACCGAATACTGAATGAGCTTTTGCATGGTTTAACACCCCAACATAATAAAAAATTAATGAGCCAATATCATCAAAAGCTCAAGTGCAGCTTCGCAATGATAAATCATTTCCTCTTTTGTAGTATTTTCATCTAAATCCACAGATAAACAACTTGAATTCTTCGGATCCGAAAAATTAAATTCATGAGTATCAACCTTATCAATCAAGACCAGTGATTCAATATGATCAGAGTGAAAATCAAACGTGAAGCTACAATAATCCAATGCAGGATTACAGTAACCAAGATTGAGCTTTTTATCGGGCTGTTCCGAAGTAGCTTGCTCATATAAAAGATTATGCTGCCAATTCAGTTCATCCTCGTTACAAAATGAACTGCTACTGATAAAAAGCAGACAAAAACTATAAATAATTTTTTGCATTGTACGCTCCATGACAATTAACTATTTAATAGACGCCAGGTTCAATTTCAAGTTCAATTTCAAAAGTATCAAAAACTGAACGCTGTATGGCTTTAGCAAGTGCAATAATAGCACTGCCTCCAAGATTTTTGGGGTTGGTCAAAACCAATGCCTGCCGATCGTGGACTACGACGCCACCCAACTCTTTTCCCTTCCATCCAGCCTTATCAATTAACCACGCCGCAGCCAATTTACGATGATTTTCACCAGCGGGGTATGACGGCATTGTGGGATATTGGTTCATTAATTTTTCAAAACGCGACGAATCGATAATCGGATTTTTGAAGAAACTACCAACATTAGGAATTTGTTGCGGGTCAGGTAATTTGGATTGGCGTATATGAATTACTGCCTGGCTGACTTGTTCAGGTGTTATAGCTGCCAGATCCTCGCCTGCAAAATAATCTTGCAATGCAGGATAAGTTAAATGGGGTTGCGCAATTTTACTTAACTTGAATGTCACCGAAGTAATAATGTACTGATCTTTGAATGCCTGTTTAAAAATACTTTCACGATAAGAAAACTGACAGCTTTCATTGAGAAACGAAACTTCAATGCCGCTGGCAATTTCGATAGTCGATACTTCTGTGATGAAATCTTTAACTTCAACACCATAGGCACCAATATTTTGTATAGGTGCAGCACCCACACTGCCTGGAATCAGTGATAAGTTTTCCAAGCCGTAATAGCTATTATCCAAACAATATTCAACCGCTTGATGCCAGTTTTCTCCCGCCGCAAAATTTATCCAGACATGTTCATCTGTTTCCTGAATTAATTTAACGCCGCGTAGTTTCAAATGAATAACCAAGCCGTGGAAATCATTTTCAAAAACGATATTACTCCCACCACCCAAAATCAAAATCGGCAGCTCTCGCTCGCGTGCAAATGCCAGAGCTTCTTTGATTTCATCCTGATGGGTTACACTCACGTAAAAATCTGCCATCGCCGGTACAGCGAGGGTATTGAGTTTTTGTAGTGAAAATTGAGGTATAAATAAAAGCACTTTTTTTCCAATTAAATTTTCATCCCCTCCTAACCCCTCCCCCTTACTAAGGGGAGGGATTAGGGTGGGGTTTGTTTACACAATTTTTTTCAATAAATTTTGAGATGCTTCTTCAACCAAATCCAACACCCGCTCAAAATCTTCCACATCACCATGATAAGGATCCGGCACTTCGGTGTAACCCATGTGCGGTGCAAATTCCATAAACAAACCTAAATGACCGGTAAAATGCGCAGGTTTCATTTTTTGCAAATTGGCGAGATTGGATTTATCCATCGCCAAAATATAATCAAACTCATCAAAATCATCTCGCGTTACCAAACGCGCACGCAATACTGACAAATCATACCCACGTTTAGCTGCTGCTTTGATAGTGCGCGAATCAGGTGCATGACCAATATGCCAATCACCGGTTCCGGCAGAATCCACCAGAATTCTTTTTTCCAAACCCGCATCAGCAACCAATTTACGTAATACACCATCAGCGGTTGGTGAGCGACAGATGTTGCCTAAACAAACGAATAGAATTTTTTTCATACAAATTTTCTTTTGATATTTTACTACTCACTATTTTTACCCCTCTCCCCTGCCCCTCTCCCACAAGGGGAGAGGGGAATTGGTTCTGTTCGAATATTAACTTGAACTTTATTCTTTCAAGTTTATTTTCTTTTTCCTTAAGAACTTCAGTCTGCTCCCTCCCTTGATGGGAGAGGGCTGGGGAGAGGGTGTTTTACATTTCCAAAATCTTCCTGACCCTAACCAAATCTTCTTCAGTATCCACACCACCCGGCACGGCCATGCAAGCTTCCTCAATATGAATTGCATGGCCGTTGGCAAGAACACGCAACTGTTCCAGTGATTCAATTTTTTCCAAATCGGCTTGTGGCCAGGTGACGAATTCATTTAATAAAGCTACACGATAAGCATAAATACCAATATGCCGTTGCGCAGGAAATTGATTTGGTAATGCAACAACATCCGGTTTTGAAAAATGGTCTCGCGGCCAGGGGATGGGGGCACGACTAAAATAAAGCGCCTTGCCTTTTGTATCCTTGATCACTTTGACTATGTTGGGATTGCGAAAATCTTCGAGCGAATGAATGGGTTCACTGAGTGTCGCCATACTCGAAAATGCATTGCGAAATAAATTATTGGCAACTTGATTAATCACTTGCGGTGGAATCAAAGGTTCATCGCCCTGCACATTGACGACTATATCATCGGCTTGCAAATTAAATTGCTGCGCAACCTCTTGCAGGCGATCTGTTCCTGAATTGTGTGTTGCTTGGGTCATGCACACAGATGCACCAAAGTCTTTAGCAACAGATTCAATGCGAGCGTCGTCTGTCGCGATAATGACTTTGACCGCATCGCTTTGACTTGCACGCTCATACACATGCTGGATCATTGTTTTCCCTGCAATCATTTTTAATGGTTTTGCTGGTAACCGGGTAGAGGCATAACGTGCAGGAATCACAACATAAAACTTCATCTTTTATTTCTCATTCACATTAAATATTTTTAATAAATACAATCATTACACCACTGTCAACATTTCCATAGCAACTGAAATTTTTTTACCATCCCATATATAACTGTAATGCGCAGTTTGCACCACATCCAAAATTAATTTTGGGCTCAACAAGCCAAAACATAAATTTCCCGGGCTGCGAACCGAGTCATAAACAACACCTTGCGACCCAGCTTTTTTAAGCTGCACACCCAATAATTGTGATGCCTGATAATCATTCGGATGATACCAATCGGATTGACGATATTCCGGCGCAGTAATGTCATGCAGGCATGCAGAAAATACTGTTCTTAAGCATCGCATGGACAGACGATCATATTTCAGCCCTTCGATACAGGAAAAATATTTTTCCTGGTGATAGCGCGTTTCTGATATTGCCGTTTGCAAATTAATTGCAGCGTAATAAACACCAAAATGACCGGGAGAAAAACGGGAACCTGCGGGATTTAAATGCACAAACGGCCCCAACGCATACGAACATCCGCGAATGCCATAAGGTCTTTCTTCAGATGGCACACAATGCAAATTGCCCGCTTCCTGACGCAGCCTTGGATTGGTAATTGCCTGGATGCTAAATAAAACTTCAAAGTCATCGTGATTGGCCACATCATCAAACAATGAAATCGGTGGAAATTTACTTGGCATTAACCTGAAACCGACTTGCTCTTTAAATTCCTCCAAGGGTATATCAATCATGAAAATTCGCCTGATCTTATGGCATCCAGATGTTTGTAAACTTCATAGAGTGTTGTCATCAAACCACTACTCATAATTTCCATTGGTGCCTTGCCACCAAAAAAACGACTTCGATTTGGCATGCGTACAAAACCGTAAATATTGTCGGGGTTTTCAAAAATAGTTCTCAGCAAAGCATGAATGTTGAGCAAGTAACTGATGCGCTCAAGCAAATCAGGTGTCAGGCGCGCGCTTTCCGGGGAAGACTGATACTTGTGCAAAGTAGATCGCCCAACCCCCAAAATCGCCATTTTTTCTTTTTCAGAACAATCCCATTTATTGAGGATGTTCAAAGCCGTGGATATAGCCGCACCACTGGTCGCTAGCGATTGAACATGAGCAAGCATAATTAGCTCCGAAATCATCAAGACAAATCCATAATAAGACACATATTAAACAAATGTCCATATTTAATCATATAAAGTTTTAGGGAAAAATTGATCTCCCCTTTATACTCCTGTCACAATTCGCACCCAGAATGGCAAGACCCACATCCACCCAAGTATTACTTGTTAACAATACCCATGAAAATCAATGCGTTAAGATCCATATTCGCCCTAATCTTTGTACTGTTATTCACATCAGGCTGCAGTAACCTCAAGGATCAATGGCCAGATCAGATGCCAAAGCGCAGCCTGTTCCTGAAAGCCTACCACGCTGATACTGAAAACAAACAAATTCAAACCAGTGAAGAATACCTGCTTTGGATTCAACGGTTTTATCTTGGATGGGAAATTTATCGCAATGGTTGGCTGAAAGTAACCAACCAACTTTTGGAAGAAACAACCAACCAGAAAGATAGGAAAACTATCGAGAAAAAAATGCAACAAATTGGTTTCAAAATCAGTTGTGAGTGGGCCAAAAAAAACAAACACCGGCAAATATTTACACGACATGTTTCCATTTGGGGGAATGCACTACTGGAATCTCTTGATCGAAATGAACCACTGACGCTGATAGACAAAGTGAATGCCGATGTTGACGCCCTTCTATTGCATCAGCTGAATCCCAAAGCCATCACTGAAAACCGATATTATGCACAGGATGAAAACAATCCTTTTCTGTAACGATTTAATCGCCAGTTAACAATCAGGATTGCAATACTTTTCTGGCGATTTCCGAACCGGGTAAATTATCGGAAGCAATTAAAAAAATTAATGCGATAAATGCAATCGCTGTCAACAAATACCACACCAAAGAATAAATAATGCCGTAAGGTTTTAATGGCGTTATATCTTCGGCAAGAGATACTTGCCAATTGGCCAGTATGTCGATAACGCCCAAAACAATAAAAAATATTAAAAACATCAGCCCTAATTGCCAAGCCATAACCAAACAACTTGACGAAATAAAAAGCAACGCAATCAATGCGTATCTGCTGCGGCCGGAAAACACCAAGGACTTCACTACCCTGCCACCGTCCAAAGGATGAACCGGAATCAAATTAAATAAATTCACCAATGCACTGACTGAAGCAACCAAACCGGCGAAATGACTATCGGTGATTAAATAAACCAGATAAAAAATAATTGTCATAATCAGACCATAAACAGGTCCCATCATCGAAATATAGACATCTTGCCAACGTGTTTTCGGTGAATCACCAACAGCCAATCCACCCACAAATGGAATTAAATACATTCCTTTCGTGGGGATACCAAATTTTTTCATTGCACGTAAATGTCCATATTCATGAAATATCAAAACACCAATCAATGCCAACGCAAATTCAAATGAAAATAAAATGCTATAGGCGCCTACACTGGTTGCGATCAAAGCAACTTTAATTACCTGAACTGATTTTAATAATTTAAAGACCAATGCCAACAACATCCATTTACTATTTGCGTTGGCGGAAGGTTTATTTAATGATTCTTTTGCAGGAAGATGATCAGAGTTGATCGAAGCTGGATCTGATAGCGCAACCACTAATAAAGATTTAACGCCCTCTTCAACAAGCTGATCATTTACCATACATTTGTAAGCAATTTCTTTTTGCTCCATATTTACCGTAAATATTAATTGAACAACACCCAAGCCTTCAATTTCTACGCGGTGTGAGCTATGCATTTCACGATTATGTTTTTGCGATACCGGCCTGTCATTAACCAACAACAATTCCATACCCGTCGATGGCGACAAATCCAAAACAATTTTATTATTTTTATAATTTATACTCAGTATCTGCATAACAAATCGCTCTATTAATGTATAATTTCATAATCAACCTTAATCAGGATATGTGATGATTTCTCTTGGTCGATATAATCAGTTAACCGTCGTCAAAATTACAGATTTTGGCATTTTTCTGGATGGCGGAAAATTTGGCA
>CAMLRJ010000217.1 GCA_946482345.1 uncultured Cellvibrio sp. | reverse complement strand
TTGATACCACTGATTTTCGATGGCGTGGGGCTGGTAGGTTTTATCCATGGAACTGTGTAACCCTGATGTCGTTTGATAACGGAAATGAAAAATGATAAGGAGTCGGATTATACATGCCGAGGCGCTGGTGGCCTAGGTTTCAGGCTTTCAGGGCGTGATCAAGATCTGTTTTGGTGGGGCAGCTTTGTAGCATAATGCTTACCCTTGGACTTGGTCCTAACCTCCTATAGTTTATTGTCAATCCGGCTTGCAGGAAGTCCGGTCAGGTATGAATTCATGGCATTACTCGATCAACCAAAAAAGAATTTTTATAAGTTCAGATACTATTTGCGTGGTGGGCTGAACTATCTCGTCCCTCCTAAAATATGGCAGCGTCGGTTGGATGATATATTGAGGTCGTTTGATCAGCTGAGCCCGGCCGAGCAACAGGCGATTATGCAGCGTGTTAATTATTACAATAAATTGCAGTCACCATTTGTACTACCGGAAAAACTGAATTTTGAAAATCAACTGTACACCGGCAAGAAAAGTGCCGCTTATACACTGGACTTTAAATCGTTGATTCGTTATTTCCCCAAGGATATTTCTTACTCCTACCTTTTTGGAGATATTGTTGATGTGCCGGATGTTCCCACCTTTTTAAAAAGCCGCCCGATTCGTGCGGATCAGAGTAATGAAAACTCTGTGTTGCTAAAATTGAACAAGATCCGACATTACTACGTGGTAAAAGATAAACTCAGGTTCGAGGATAAAATTCCAAAACTGGTATGGAGGGGAAAGTCCAACAGGCCTGAAAGAGTTAAGCTGTTGGAACAGTATTTCGACAATCCGGTTTGTGATTTTGGCGATACCCACCACAAAAATAAACGTACTGTTTATGAACGGCCCTTCCTCACTATTCCCCAACAGTTAGAATATCGCTACATATTAAGTATAGAGGGTAATGATGTTGCCACAAATCTGAAGTGGATTATGGCTTCCAACTCATTATGTTTTATGCGCAGACCACGATTTGAAACATGGTTTATGGAAGGTGCGTTGATCCCGAATTTTCATTACGTATTGTTGAAAGAAGATCACTCTGACATTCAGGAGAAGGTCTGTTACTATAATGAATATCCTGAAGAGGCAAAGTGCATTATCGAAAATGCCAATCGATACGTCGAACAGTTTTTTGATTGTAGAAAAGAGTTGATAATCGCACTGCTGCTGATAAAAAAATATCTAATTTTATCAGGGCAAAGTTTTTAATCTGTTTAAAAAGTAAAATGATAGTATGAGCATAGAAAAAATAGTAGTGATTCGTTTCCGGCGTGTGGGTGACGCTATTTTGTCATCTGTGTTGTGTTCATCGTTGCGTCAAAGTTTCCCTAATGCGCAAATTGATTATGTCCTTAATAAGGAGGTTGCATCTTTGTTCGAAGGGCATCCTGATGTGGACAATGTGATTAGCTTCGGCGATGATGATAACACCGATATTTTTCGCTATTCTCGCAAAGTCTGGCGATTGATGAAAAGCAAGCGTTACGATGTAATTATTGATACTCGTAGCACAATATTGACGCTGATATTCGCGCTGTTTTCTCTTTCTTCGAGGTATCGAATTGGTACAAAAAAATACTACAATTTTCTCGTTCATAATTATCGTGTGAATAATCGTAGCGACAAAAATCTGGATGTTATTAATCGCCTTTTACTATTGCTTCAGCCTTTGGAGCGAGAAGCTAAGGTAACTTATGTAAAACAACTCTGTCTTTTTATTTCGGACGATGAAAGATATTCATTTAGACGGTATATGGAGCAGCAGGGGATTGATTTTTCCAGGCCAGTAATATTGGCTGCAGTGACCGCAAGGTTAATTCATAAGGTCTGGGATAGAGAAAAAATGAAAGCTGTTCTACAGAGAATCATTGATCATCACGGAGCGCAAATTATTTTTAATTATGCTGGGATTGAAGAGAAATATGCACGGCAACTCCATCAAGATATGGGGCTTGATTCCCACATATATTTGCATGTCAGAGCTGGCTCTTTACGTGAGCTGGCAGCAATGACAGCAAATTGTGATTTTTTCTTTGGTAACGAAGGGGGGCCTCGCCATATCAGTCAAGCATTAAAATTACCGTCTTATGCGATCTTCCCCCCCGGTGTCCTAAAGTCTATATGGTTGCCTGCGGATGGTCAGGAACAATATCAGGGTATAAGTCCTGATGATATCCTGCCTCTCGAAGAGCAGCAGGGTATGTCATATTTGGAGCGATTTAATTTGATCTCAGTGGAAAGAGTGTGGTCCGAAGTGGATCAGATGCTGCGTCGTTATGTGCAAAAATAGTGTTCAACAGGCCGCATTAGTTTTCCTGATTAGGTAAATCGGCGAGGAAGACAGCACGGGGTTGATTAATATCTTTCCGTCCTTTGATCTAGCTTCAGTATATTGATCTATCGGCAAATTCGACGATACAGTGCCATCACTCCATGCCATAAAAACAGTGCTGTGATCATGCTGGAACTCTAGCGTGTAGCATCCTTCTACCGTGGAAATTTTTTTGACAAAATTCGCTTTGCCTAATATTTGCAAAAAGAATGCTAAAGAGATAAACGCCGGTCGAACTCTAAAGCTATCCAGATCATCCACCAATCCATAACCATGTGCAGATAGCCTCCACCAAAATACCTGCTCTACATGCCCGGAGCAGAGTGCAATGGCTAAGTAGCGCAGCATGTAATTGGTGTAGTCGTCTTCGGTTTCACCGGGTTCTTCGCGTCGCCACTTGGGCGCTTCGTAAGGACAACCAATGGGTGACCAAATGCCAGTATACTTCACTGGCCAATTGACTTCCGACACAATCACTTTGTCATCACAACGGTCGGACCATTGCGCCAATGCTTTTAACAAGGCACATTTTTCCAGGGTGGAAAAGCGACCCTGTTTGTGTTCGGGCGCGCCGCGGCGATCAACGTAAAGTAAGTGGGATAAGGCGTTGAGCCTTCTATCGGCGGGCAGCGACTTCAAGGCTGCAATCGTTGGATGATATTCAAAGTCGATACAGGCTGGCCCGGTCAACTTTATTTGTGGATATTTGTCTTGAATGGCAAAAGCGGGTTGCATCAATTGCGCGTATTCTTGTGCGCTCCAGACCCCCCATTTCACTCGGTTAAATGCATGGGTAATTTCTATATGCGCTACCTTATCTGCAATCGCGCTGATGACTGTTTCCAAAAAGTGCGCCCAGCTGCCAGGTTCCAGCACGGCGCGGCGATCCTGTAAAAACGCCACCATGATTTCTGCACCTTGCTGATGCAGATGTTCCACAAGAGCGATAGCTTTTTCCCAGTCAGCAGGGGTCTCATGATGACAAAAGCGAATCAATACCGGCGGATTACCTAATTGGTTGAGAAGTTCCAATTCCTGCTTTATATACTCAGATTTTGGATGTAAGGCAACGCCGATACGCCCGGCCATTGATATAGGGCGCTGATAGCTTTCTTCCAATATCTGACGATAAAGTTTGAATATTTGTCGCATGGCCATCAGTGACTGCCATGCCGTTTTGATGACATATTTTATATCCCGATGCCGATTCTTTTCTCGGCGTTCCAGTACTGTCATCGGTTGTGCGGACTTTTCGTCCCACAACCAAATATTTTGTCCTGAGGGATAAATCGGCTTGGTCAGTTTTTTATGACGATTTCTCCAGTGGCGCAAGGGATGGCGGTACTTTCGCGAGCGTGTATGCCATTCAAAACGCCGGCGAAACTTTTGTTCCCATTTATCGAGTGAGGCAGGGATGTCCTCATGATGACAATAAATAAATTTAAAGATCTTCAGGTAAGCACCCGGCAGGATGATGCGTGACAGATCAAAAGCTCGCTGTTTATCATCCAGTGGTTGTGTCTGAATAGTACAGCGGTTCAGATCAATCAACTGTGGTTTACCCCAAGAGCCATCCGGGTTGCGAGGCAGCAGGATATTCTGATTACCCATATCGCCATGCATGAAACCAGCATCGTGCATGGCACGAATTGCTGGCGCAACGGCGAACAAGAGGTTCATCAGCGGCTCATTGTCTCGCTGGTTATAGTAGATATCTGATAAAGCATCGCGAAAGCAGATAGCAGGTTCATAAAGGCACAGATAGTAGCTTTCCAGTAAACGATCATTTTCCCAGCGGTCCAGCCAAGCGACCGGAGCTGGAGTGCCGATATCATGTTCCTGCAGATAGATGGCTGCGCGATAAGAGCGTTCTGCCTTGGACCCGTTCTTGCGGTCATACCAGTCTTTAACCCGGCTTTGTCTTTTAAATATCTTTACCGCAATTATCTGTACACCGGTTTTCGTGGGCAGGGGTAGTTTTACAACATAATCAGCCCCTTGGGATAAACGCTCGACCTTGTCAACGGACAACAAGGCTGGTAAGTCAGCCAACTGTTGACGCACAAGTGAATCATCAAATGCCGGTGCAACTGCCCCGTAGTAAGAACCGACACTTGATGTACTGATAACTTGATGTTTCAAACCTTGCCCTCTTGGCTAAAGTTCCGACCAATGTTGGTGAACCTGTGGGTGATGTTCAGGATTTGATGTTGTGCTTTTTTTTAAACTGTTTTTCAAACAATTTAGCTTCTGTCAGGAAAAAGTACCCTGCTTCAATATTGGCTTTGATAAAGCCGCGCCAGCCGCATAAACAGAAACGATGCAACAGATATAGTTTCAGAAACATAAGCGGGTAGATCAATAGCAAACGCAAGGCAGAAAACTGACGACAACTGGCTTCACGTTGTTGCGCTTTCAATGTGGAATAGCGATTTTTTTTGGCAGCGATGATTTCGGTGGAGTCGTGCCCATAATGCTTAATGATTGTCGGCAGTATTTTTGTGGGCAGTGAAATATCGATATGTTCATGAACAAAATCAGTCTCTCGCCATTTTGCAGCAGATTTAGGATATGCCTTGCGAAAGAACTTCATCTTGGCAAAGCGCATGCTGGCACCCATAAAATAATCATCCCGGCGAAAGGCGAAACAATGACCAGGGTGTTCAATAATAGCCCGTTTGATAATTTGAATTCCCTTGGCTGGCAACACTTCATCACCATCAAGGTTAATTACCCAATTATGGGTACATTGCGCCATGGCAAATGCTTTTTGTTTCGCGAAGCCGAGCCAGGGTTGATGAACAATTCGCGCCCCGTATTTTTCCGCAATGGCTATTGTTCGATCGGTCGAGCCGGAATCAACAACTACGATTTCATCTGCCCCGGCTAGACTAGCCAATACCTCCTCCAGATGAGCTTCTTCATTGAGTGTAATCAGGTAAGCGCTGATAGGTGTCTGTTCGTATGGCATGATAGGGCTTCCCTTATGGAAACTTATTTCCCCCAATAACCCAGGTTCTTTCTGATCTTGAACTTACGCAACAAGTTCCAGGGTTTGGGGCGGGCATTTTTTCCGCCTTGGGCAATAAACTGATCTATCGCATCCAGAATTCGTTCTGCTGAGCGGCCGTCGCGATAGGGGTGAATTTCTTTGCCGAAATGATCAATGGCATCCATCAGTTCCTTGGGGCGCGATAGCGCGCGCTCAATCGCTGGTTCGAAATCTGCCGGATCATCAATATCGATTAATTGCGGGCCGGGACGCCGGTTCTTGAAGGTGACCACAGGTTTGCCGGTCAGCAGGAATTCACTGAGCGCGGATGAGGTGTCAGAACACATTACGTCCGCTTGCGGAAACAGTTCCAGAATATTGTCGTTGGTGGCGAAGGTGAGGTGTTCGCTCTCCAGGGCTTTGAATTTCGCTGCCGTTCCTTCATTCATCTTGGGATGCAAGGTGACTATCCATTGCCAGCGCCCCGATTGCGATAAGCGTTTGACTTCGGGGTACAGAATTTCGGCGGCACTCCACGAGGGTGAAAAAGTGGAGTGATAAAGGACGACCGGTTTTTCTTTTACGGGTGGTAATTCCGGGGGCAGGTTTTGGAAAAAGCCATCCAGCTTGGGCCAGCCGGTTTCAACCACACTGAAGTATTGCAGTTTGTCCGCCAATGCCTGAAACGCTCGTGTGTCCTGCGGGCCGGTAGTGCAATACATATCAAACAGGCCGCGAATATAAATATGTCGCGGTTTGCCGGCATCGAAGCCGTGAAATGTCTGTACTTTTACACCGGGAAAAAAATGCGGCACCAGATTATTCGGTGTAATAACAGCGATGGGATTCCATTGCTTTACTTCTTCCACAGAATTTAACAGCGTATCAGTTGCCAGCAAATCCTCTGC
>CAMLRJ010000216.1 GCA_946482345.1 uncultured Cellvibrio sp. | reverse complement strand
ACAGGAAGAAAAAATTCAGGTTATCAGTCATTTGCATCGTCGTGTTAATGAACGCATTCCGGCCGCTTATATTGCGGGGCGTATGTGGTTTGCCGGTTTGATGTTTTATGTTGATGAACGTGTGTTGGTACCACGTTCGCCGATTGCAGAATTAATCGAAAAAAAATTTCGTCCTTGGGTAAAAAAATCTCCTCAACGTATTTTGGATTTATGCGCAGGCAGTGGTTGTATTGGAATTGCTTGTGCGATGGCTTTTCCAGATGCTGAAGTGCAATTGAGTGATATTTCTTATGAAGCTTTGGAAGTTGCCGATCAAAATATTCAATATCACAATTTATTTGATCGGGTATTTCCCATTCAGTCAGACTGTTTTGAAAATTTACAGGGACAAAAATTTGATTTAATTGTGTCCAATCCGCCTTATGTGGATGAAGAAGATTTGGCGGATATGCCGGATGAATATCATGCCGAGCCGCCAATCGGATTGGCTTCCGGTGCAGATGGTTTGGACTTTACCCGTCGTTTATTAAGTGAAGCGGCTGATTATTTAACGGATGAGGGAATATTGGTTGTCGAAGTAGGCAATTCCTGGGTGGCGTTGGCTGAAGCTTATCCGGACTTGCGCTTGGAGTGGGTGAAATTTGAGCGCGGTGGCGATGGGGTATTTGTTATTTCTGCTCAAGAATTACGTAAAGTTTTTTGATCGATAACCACCTCTCCCCCCGAAGGGGTGGGGTGGTCTATAATCCGCACACTTTTTCACTAACAGGTTTTGATCGTTATGTCAGGTAACAGTTTCGGTAAATTATTCACCGTCACCACTTTCGGTGAAAGTCACGGCCCCGCACTGGGTTGCATTATTGATGGATGCCCGCCAGGAATGGAATTATCTGAAGCTGATTTACAAATTGATTTGGACAGACGCAAACCCGGTCAATCACGTTACACCACGCAACGTCGTGAAGAAGATCAAGTCAAAATATTATCGGGCGTTTTTGAAGGCAAAACCACGGGCACACCGATTGGTTTGTTGATTGAAAATACCGATCAACGTTCAAAAGATTATTCCGATATTAAAGATACTTTTCGTCCCGCGCATGCGGATTACACCTATATGCAAAAATACGGTGTTCGCGATTATCGCGGTGGTGGTCGTTCGTCTGCGCGTGAAACGGCGATGCGTGTTGCTGCTGGTGCTGTCGCCAAAAAATATTTAAAAGAAATTTTGGGTGTTGAGGTGCGTGGATATTTATCTCAGTTGGGTCCTATCAAAATTGATTTAATCGATTGGAATCAAGTTGAACAAAATGCTTTCTTTTGTCCGGACGCGAATAAAGTTCCAGAACTTGAGAGTTATATGCAAGCCTTGATTAAAGATGGCGATTCAGTCGGTGCAAAAATTACAGTGGTTGCAACAGGTGTTCCCCCTGGTTTGGGCGAACCAATTTTTGATCGTTTGGATGCAGAATTAGCGCATGCATTAATGAGTATCAACGCGGTAAAAGGTGTAGAAATTGGCGATGGTTTTGATGTGGTCGCACAACGTGGTACTCAACATCGCGATGAAATCACACCACAAGGTTTTTTATCCAATCACGCTGGTGGAATCCTCGGTGGAATTTCTTCAGGGCAAGATATTGTTGCGCATCTTGCGTTAAAACCTACATCCAGTTTACGTATTCCCGGTCGCAGTGTTGATGTGCGCGGTAATCCGGTTGAAGTGGTAACAACCGGACGACATGATCCTTGTGTTGGTATTCGTGCAACGCCTATTGCCGAGGCGATGATGGCATTGGTGTTGATGGATCATTTGTTGCGTCATCGCGGGCAGAATGCGTTGGTGTCGCATAGTGTTCCGGTTATTCCTGCGAGTGTTAAGTAAAAAACAAAACACCCTCTCCCCAGCCTCTCGGCAACTGCTCCTGCGTTGCCCTACCTTCTGCATCCATGCAGTCGTCCGATCAAGGGATAGGGAGCAGATTTGAGTTCTAAATAGAATGAATTTGGAAGCTGTGAGTTTAAATCAATTCTATAACAGAACTCCCCTTGTGGGAGAGGGGCAGGGGAGAGGGGTAAAAAAACATGGTCAAAACCTATCCCTATTGGCGCCTCTCCAGTTTCTACTTTTTCTATTTCTGCGTAGTCGGTGCCTTAATTCCTTTCTGGCCAGTGTATTTACATCACCTCGGTTATTCATCATCTGAAGTCGGTATTATCTCGGCAATTATTTTAGCTACTCGAATTGTCGCACCGAATTTTTGGGGATTTCTCGCTGACAAAACCCAGGCGCGTTTATCGATTATTAAAATCGGTAGTTTGTTGGCAGTGATATTTTTCTCGCTGGTATTAATTCGTCAGGATTATTATTGGTTATTGCTCAGTATTATCTGCTACACATTTTTTTGGCACGCGATTTTACCGCAGTTTGAAGTGATTACGTTGGCCTATCTGGATAAACAATATGCGCAATACGGTCGTATTCGCTTGTGGGGGTCGATTGGTTTTATTGCGGCAGTGATGGGCCTTGGTCTGTTATTTGATTTTATTTCCATTCACCATTTGCCTTTGGCTATTCTCAGTTTTTTATTGTTGATTTGGTTATCCAGTTTTGGATTGAGCGATAAGTCGCATAAAAAATCTCATGAATCGACGGAAGGGTTTTTAGCCTTGGTTAAACATCCTTTTATGATTTGCTTTTTGTTGGTGAGTTTTTTACTGCAATTCAGCCATGGGCCTTACTACACTTTTTATACGCTCTATCTTGTTAATCATTTTGACTATTCCAGTAGTTTTGCAGGATTGTTGTGGTCCTTGGGTGTGTTAGCTGAAATCCTCGTTTTTTTGATTGCGCCGATTTTGTTTAAACATTTTTCTTTGCCATCACTGATGTTGTGGAGTTTATTTTTAACGGCAATACGCTGGTTGTTAATTGGTTATCTTGCCGATTATTTGCTGTTGTTAATTATTGCCCAGCTGTTGCATGCTTGCAGTTTTGGAATTGCTCACGCCATAGCAATTGATTGGGTCAGACAACATTTTCAGGGGCATCAAGGGCAAGGACAAGCCTTATACAGTTCTCTCAGTTTTGGTGCCGGAGGTGCTGCAGGGGCATTGGCCGGCGGTTTGGTTTGGGATATCAGTACCCAATATGCTTTTTTAATGTCATCGGTAGCGGCTGTTGTTGCCTGGTTGATTGGACTTTGGGGATTTCGTTGGTATCCTCATTGTAAAATATCCTCGAAAAGGTAGTTGGTATGAGTGAGAAATCCTTACCTGATTTGCGAGTCACTTTAGTACAAACCGCAATTTATCCTAAAGATCCACAGAAAAATATTGAACATCTGGATGCTCTATTTCACTCCATTTCATCAACCGATTTAATTTTACTACCCGAAGTATTTACCACAGGTTTTTGTGTTGGTGCACGTGACGCCGCCGAAGTACGAAATGGTTTTGCTTACCAATGGATGTCGAAAAAAGCCAAAGAATATAATGCAGTGGTGGCGGGTTCTTTAGTGGTGAAAGAGGGCGATAAATATTTTAATCGTCTGGTCTGGGCGCAACCTGACGACAATTTCATCGAATATAACAAGCGGCATTTGTTTCGCATGGCGGGTGAACATTTACGTTATGGTGCTGGCGACAAACGAGTATTGGTTTTGTTAAACGGCTGGCGAATTTTACCTTTGATTTGTTATGACTTACGTTTTCCTGTCTGGAGTCGCAATCGCAATGATTATGATCTGGCACTTTATGTTGCGAACTGGCCGAGCCAACGTGCCTTGCATTGGAATCGTTTATTGCAAGCACGTGCGATTGAAAACTTATCTTATGTCATCGGTGTGAATCGTGTCGGTGAAGATGAAGCGGGTCAGATCTATCAAGGCGACTCATCTGTGTATTCCCCAAACGGCAATTGTGATTTTATTTCACAAACTGCCGGTGTTTTTACACAAACACTTTCACATGAAGTGTTGATGGATTATCGCAAAAAATTTCCGGCGTATTTGGATGCGGATGAGTTTGATATTCGGTAATTTTTAAAGCCTTACCCGACCCTAACCCTCCCCTTGGCAGGGGAGGGGACAGATTTCACTTCGTATTAAGTAGGGAGTAAAGTTCCTCCCCCTGCCAACGACTGTATGGATACAGGAGGTAGAGTAACGCAGGAGCAGTTACCGAGGGGGAGGAGGGGGTAAGGCTTTTTAAACTACCCAAACAATCTCCCCACCAAAAACGGCAATGCCGTTTCCACTCGCAAAATTCTTTCACCTAAATGCACTGCATCAAATCCTTGTTGCTTCAATAAATCAATTTCGTAAGGAATAAATCCACCTTCAGGACCAATCGCCAACACCAGGGGCTGATTAAACGAAATCGGGCAGGGCGCTTCTGTGTAGGGGTGCGCGACCAATGCAGTTTTGTTTTTTATTATTTCCCGTAATTCATCTTCAACAAAAGGTTTGAATCGATTTTTAAAATGCACTTGCGGTAAAACGGTATCACCACTTTGTTCCAAACCTAAAATTAATTGGTGGTACACATCCTCTTCGTTTAAAAAAGGGCTTTGCCAGTAACTTTTTTCAACGCGATAAGAATGAATAAAGTAAACCGATTTAACACCCAGGCTGCTCAGTGTTTGTAAAATTCGACGAAACATTTTCGGGCGAGGCAAGGCCATCACCAAGGTAAGCGGCAGGGCGGCTGGTGGAGATTTTGTTAGTTCATATTGCAGATGAATTTCATGATTTTTTTCTGTTTCCATCTGCATAATAGTCGCTGTTCCCATTAATCCATTTAGCAAACCGGTTTTTAAATTGTCACCGACTTTCGCTTGTTGAATTTGATGAATATGCTCACAGCGCCGCGCATCGCGAATAATCGCGAGGGATGAGCTGACAATGTCATCTTGATTGAGCAGTAGAAGATTCATGCGAGAATAAAACACGAGAGATTAAAAATGGTGCCCCGGAGACGATTTGAACGTCCGACCTGCCGCTTAGGAGGCGGCTGCTCTATCCAACTGAGCTACCGGAGCAATGACAAAAAAGTGTGCGCATTATAACGGGGCTTTTTCTGTAGCTGCAATTTTTGATGGCTCAAACGGAAGAAAAGTGTATATGTAATTAAAAAATGCTGTTGTGGAAATAAATTTGCTATAACCGTTGTTAATTTCACTTTGATGCAGATGTAACCACTCTCCGTCAACATAGTGTTGCATGTCATACTGAGAACCAAGGGATACTATGTAGCTTTGGTCAGTGTCGGTTGTGTGCCCGGTTTCCCAAGCAAGCAGGGTTCGTTTTTTTGTATCGATTACATAAGGGAAACTGCCTGTACCAGTTGCCCATTCTACAATCTCTGTGAGTGGTATGAATCCAAGTATTTGTGGTTGTTCAGTATCGGGCTCGCTTAAATCTGTTTTTTCCCATGAATATATTTGAGTAACGCGATTGAATGCACGCAAGCGTATCTCAAGTTTTATGGCATCAAAGGTTTGGATAGCAAGCAAGAATAATATTCCGTGTGCTTTACCGGGTGAGTCACCTTTTTGCCAGATGATGTCTGTCATTGTAATTTCGTGAATCCAGAAGTTTCTATCGCGACTTTAACTTTTGTTTTATGTAGTCACCATTCTCGTAAGCCTCAATCATATTCTTAAGCTTTTGTTTGGTGTTGCTGGAAAAATTATCGTGGCCATTAACCCAAAAATCCAAAACTGCATAAGCATTTTCTTTCATTGAATGCTGGTAGTAGACCAAGAAGCAATTACTGGTCCATTGATATTGACTATTTTTGGTGTGATTTTTAGCGATTAACTGTTCGTAGGTTTTTGTCTGGTTTTTATTGCCTGTTGTTAATGTTTTGTCTATGAGATGAATATGGCTACATGTACCTGCGTAGTCTGATGGATACTCCATTCCCAGTAGTTTTACAGGATCTCTGTCAAAGGGAGCATCGCGACCAAAAAGATATTGTGCATTGATGTACCCGACTTCACCCAATCCATTAAACTCCAATTCTCCTCTGAGGTAACTGATGAAGTCCTCAACAAGCGCATTCAAAACAGTGTTGCCTTGAAGTTGATTGTAAAACCCTGTCGAAAAAGAAAGCTCTATCATAAATATTTCCTTGGTTTGGTTATTTAGTCTTCTTTTTAAAAGACAGTCCGTTCTTGGCATCAAACTCTTGAGCTTTTTCAAACGCGTTTTTTATTTTTTTAATTTGGTATGTTTCTATTTTTGTTTGTCTCAGGATATTTTTTAATTCTACTTTT
>CAMLRJ010000215.1 GCA_946482345.1 uncultured Cellvibrio sp. | reverse complement strand
ATAAAAGAAACGAAAAATTACTTCCGGATCTTTGGAGTGAGGCGCTACTTGTTTTAGCTAAATAGTTTTTTAAACAAACCGCGGGGTAGAGCTAAGCAGCGCCACCAGACAGATGATGTGAGACGAGTGTGCACCACATGGAGTCGTTGATAGTGCTCCCTAAGTTCGGTGATCTCCATTTCGTATTGAATTCTTTCCCTCTGAAAAGATTGACCAATGTCATCGATGTGCATTCGGAGATTGGCGATGTCGTTATTCAACCGGGTGGCATGGTCTTTTTGGGCAACCACTTCACAATGAAGCGTTAGTGCACGTACACCCGTCATATAGACATCTGATTGCTTTGCGACAGCAGATGCGTAATAATCGGCCATGTCGTTATTCCTTGTCTCAAAGGCGAGTTGAGAGGCGGGTGTGCGGAACGCCGAGGTGGTTTTTTTGATATAGGTGAACGTGGTAAGCGCGGAATAGCGCGTCCAAAGGTTCCAATCCTCCAGGTTATCAAGGTCTGGAGAGAAGCCGCCAGCTTTTTCGTACAAAGATCTGTGAAATAGCACGGCCTGAATAGGCATCAAGTTCCTCACCAGCATTTCTGTGTGAGAGAATGGCAGATCAAAAATGAGGTACGGTGTTTTTTCCTTAACCGAGATAATTTGGCCAAGCTCATTTTTAACGATCTCGCTTTTGATTTCAAAAGCATTGGTATATGCTGCCAAACAGTTGTGCTGGCTCTGCAGTCGACCAAGCAGAACCTCAATATGGTCGGCAAAGAAAAGATCGTCGTCATCAAGGAATCCGATGTACTCACCTTCCGCAAGTTCTAGGCCCTTGTTGCCGGTGAGGCAGCGGCCGACTTTTTCACATGCAATGTGCCTTAATCGCGCATCATGGAAGCTATCGACTATGGCTTTGGCTGAAGAGCCTCCGTCTTCGACGACGAGCACCTCAAAATGTGTGTATGTTTGATGGAGAATCGATTGGAGACAGTTTCTGAGCAAAGCGTCACGGCCAGCATATGTCCGGACAATAATGGAAACCAGATGAGTGGCATCAGGTTTTGATGGGAGGTCAACAAATGCACCATCACGCACTTGCTCATAATCCCAGTCTCCAACGAATTGACTCACCGACCGATAGCTTGAGCGCACGGGTTCGCTATTTTCAAGGAAATGCAGCTTGTTCTTTTTATAGATATCGAAGTTTCGATCAAGATCCTGCGCCTGCTCAGGGTAATTGGGGGTTGTTGCATGCATGACATGCTGATAGTTGCTTTCCCCTACTTCGACGTCTGTGCTGTTGCCAAAACGAGCGCGCAGATAAAGATTTCCCAGCAATGAGCCCAGGAACTGAATTTTCTTAAATTTCGATTCAGTGTAGGTGTAATGCCAGCAAACAGCAGCTGGGCAATACTTGAGCTTGTAGCCGGCGGCACGCAGGCGCCAAGACAAGTCCACATCTTCACCATACATAAAGAACGTGTCGTCATATCCTCCAACGGCCCAGAAGGCGGATCGGCGGAACAGCGTGCATGCACTGCTTGACCAAGTTGTTTCTAGTGTGACCGGGTTGTATAGCTTTGGATGTTCGTGCGGTTTTTGTCGGGCTTCCCATGATGCTACGTCAGGGTCGTCCAATACGGCTGCCTGCAATATCTGCGTAATAGTGTCTTTTTCAAATGCCAGGTCAATATTTGCCGCTAGGCAGAACTCCGTGCCAGCGTTTCGGAAGTTGTTGTTATGTGCAGCACCAAATCCGGCATTGGTGGATAGTGAGAGCTTAAACTCTGAGAACAAACCTTGACTCTGAATGGTGCGGAGCTTATGTATGGTGTTATCAGAAGAGCCATTGTCTGTTAGTAGGATCTTAAGCCTGTTTAATGGATAATTTTGGCTGATCAGAGAGTTGAAGAACTGATCTATCCATTTCTCGGAGTTGAAAGTTATGATGGAAATGGATAACATTATTTCACTCTGTGAAAAAAGCTTCGCAGTGCGGTGATTCGCCTCCAGGTGGGGCTATTCTGGATGCTATTTACTGTGCTTAAGAGCGTTTTCGCTTCAATTGCCAATTGGTTGATGGTGGTTTTTTGATGTTCAACCTCCATCTGTTTTTGCTTGAGATTGGCTTCTAGGGCTTTGATGTGTTCGGTCTGGCCGTTGATAATGCCGTTGAGGAAAGAGATGTGTTTGTCCAGCCCACTTGTGGCATCCTGCAAGGCCTTGAATCCCTTCAGCGCGCCTTCAATTTCTCTGTAATTGTCATGGTTGGCAATGATTTGCGTATAGTCGACTCGTTTTTTTATTGGGAGTTCGAGTTGATCAAAGTGCTGCTGCATTGTTCCTGTAATGGCCAATTGAAGCAGGTCCTCCTGCTCGCAATACGTTTGAATCAGATCATCGTCGAAATCAACAAGTCCCAGTCTGAAAATCGCTTTAATGTGTTCGATCCGCGCTTCGTGGCCTTCAAACAGCTTCTCGAAAAGACCGCTGGTCTGTAGCGATAGCATGGCTCGGAAAAAAACAAAACCCAAAGTGAGAGGCTTCTGATAAATCCATTCATCATCAATCAGATGCCAATTTCCGTCGATGTCGATGAGAATATTGCTTGGGTTTGCGTCAATTAACGCTCCATCGAGTACTGTGTCTGCGCTAGCTGGATAGATTGGCGACGAGCCCGAATCTTTCAAAAGAAAAGCAATATATTGTTTTAAAATTGCTTGGAAAACCTCTGGTGGATTTTGACTGGATAGACATCGTGTAATGATGTGCTGAGACAGGCTTTCCCCGATTTTGTACTCTTGCGAAGCGGCCTGTTGCTTAATCAGTCCATTGTCATCGTGCGCTGAGGCGGCGGGCGATGTTTGTTGAATCGCGATGCGACTACCTGTTCTGATGAACTCGCAAGATTTGAAGTATTCAGGTTTTCGGTTGCTCGAGAAATGCCACGCCAGTATCGCGGGGTCAGTCAGAGAAGCTGAACTATCAGATGCAACAACCAGGAATGAGTTGCTTAACGCGCTCGCTAGGCGATTTTTAACAATGGGTTTGATTGCGAGGTTGAGGTCGAATGTCGGCGTTGGGGGGAGTTGAGGGTCTTTCAGGATGCTGTGTCGTATCAATGCGCCAGCGTCAAACTGGCTGTCATTGATGCCACTCTCACTCAATACCGAATAGGGGAGTTTGTAGTCTGGAAATGGATATAAAAATTCCGAGTTGCTAAATCCCGCATTTAGAATCATTTTATTCAGCACCTCTTTCCCGAATGTCTCGGGCTGCAGAGGCGTGTAGCGACCTTCAATGCCATAAAAGGGTTGACCTAAGTGGTCTTCATTGGCGCCAGCGAAATATTTCAAACCCAACTGGTTTTCAATGGCGAGAATGACAACTCCTCCGGGTTTCAAAAATGAAAGAACCCGCCGCAACATCGCTTGGTGTGGGTCTTTTTCGCTAACAAAAAGATTGGCGTACTCTAATACGCCGATCAAAGTCACAACGTCAAATTGATGCTCGCATCTGAAATCATCGAATCGCTCGCTGACCACTTCAACATTGGTCAGATCTCGTGTGCGGCTACGGGCAATCTGAGCCCTACGTAGAGTGCCTTCGAGTGCTAATACATCAGAGCCAACCTCTCCCAAGTAGCGCGTAATGGCGCCGCAGCCTGCACCAATCTCCAGGATGCTTGCGCCGGACAGCCGCGCTTGCAATGGCCGCAGCAGGTTGGATCTGAGGCTACTCAGGTGGTAAAGAGTTGGCCAGTCTGAAATACTCTGGCGCAGCTCGGTAGAAAGTACCGATATATCTTTGGCTTGGTGGATGATGTTTTGTATCGTATGTTCAACTTCGTCACCATCGTTGTAAGAGATGCCTGAATAACCTTCGCGTGACCAGACTAGAGTCGAGGGGTCTTGAATATAGTTGTCATTCAGTCTGATGGTCATAGAGGAACTCGCTGCGTGCTGATGGTCATATTTAGATCGACCAGTCCGGAAAAACGTGGTGTGGGATAAACTTGAATGTGAATGCTGTCGTAGCGCCGGTCGTGAGGGATGATCTCTTCGCCATGACGAGATGCTACACCAACCGATATGAAGTAATCACCAGGCGCTAACCGACAATCAAAACTGATTCTGACTAGTGCAGTTTCACCGGCCGTCCCCAGTTGCTGGATGACCTGTTCATTCATCGTTTCACTGTTGGCTCCGTAAACTGTGACTCCCTCTTTGTTTTTGACTGTAAAGCCAAAAATTGGCCTGATGATCGTGCGCCGCCATTGCAGAGAGAAGCTGAGGTCTACGATCTGACCTGTGTGGATACTGGTCGGGTAATCTTGTCCTTCGGCTTCGAGATGAAAATCAAGAATGCATGCCTGTCCATCACCCCATCGATACTCGTGCGTATTGTAGTTGGGCTTGGCGTGGTAACGGTCTTCGGTAAAACTTAACTGCTGATGAATTCCATCTGGCGTGTTTGTTGAAGTTTCTTCGGAATAAGAAGGTGCCTGCTGTTTTGGTGTATTTTCCTGCAGGGCAGACTCCTTGCCAAATAGCAGATCTAGGTACCGATTGGTTACTTTTTTGGGGGCTCCAATCTCGAGCACCTCTCCATGATTTAGCAAAACAGCGCGATTGCAGTGGGTTACAATTTGTTCGCTGGAGTGGGTCACGAGTAAAATGCTGGTGCCATTTTCTTTTAGTCTGTTTAATCGGTCAAAGCACTTTGCTTGAAACTTTGCATCGCCGACCGCCAGAGCTTCATCCACTATTAGTATGTCCGGGTCCACCTGTGATTGGACAGCAAAGGCCAGACGCACCATCATTCCGCTGGAGTAAGTCTTGACTGGCTCGTTGATGAAGTCGCCAATGTCCGCGAATTGCACAATGTCGTCATAACGCCGATCTACCTCCGCCTTGTCAAGGCCGAGGAGTGCCGCATTCATATAGACATTGTCTCGCCCGCTGAAGTCTGGATTGAAGCCAGAGCCAAGTTCTAGCAGCGCCGCTATCCTTCCAAATGTTTCTAGATGCCCTCCCGTTGGGGTAAGCGTTCCACCGATCATTTGAAGCAGGGTGGATTTCCCGCTTCCATTGCGTCCGATGATGCCTACGGTTTCACCCTTTCTAACGGTGAAGCTCACATTTTTTACAGCCCAGAATTCTCGGAAATACCGTTGAATCGGGCGGTGAAATGCATTTTGTAGGCGCGGGAAAATGAATTGCTTGAGGCGATATTGAGGTGCCTCATAGATGTTAAAGCATTTGCTTACATCTTGAATGTCGATGGCTATTTCAGATGACATCGGAGAATCCGTGGCGGGTCTTTTGAAAAAGGAAATATCCGACGTATGCCATGGACAATGCAATAATGGAATATATGAGCCACCCGTACCAGTTGGGTGATGCCCCGTGCAATAGGGCGTTTCTGGTTTGCTCCACGGTGAATGTGAGAGGGTTGATCAGGTAGAGAGGTAAAAATTTTTCGCTGACGGACGAAAGCGGATAAAAAATTGGACTCAAAAACATGATTGCGGTGAGTAGTGGACTGATAATTTGTCCAACGTCTCTGAGGTAAACACCAATGGCAGCGAGTCCCCAACTCAATCCCAAAACGATAATTATGAGTGGTGCAATTATTATCGGCGCATAAGCGGCGCTCCATGTAAGTTGCCAGCCAGAAAATGCGATGAGCAGCAGCACAAGGAGGTAAGCAATGCAGAGATGAAATAGTGCAGCGAGTGTTGTTGTGATTGGAAGGACTTCCAGGGGGAATACAATTTTTTTAACGTAGTTTGGGTTTTGTGTAATTAGTGTTGGTGCTTTGCTTAAGCATTCGGCGAAAAAATTGTATAGGAGTAGGCCAATGAAAAGAGCGGCCGCGAAATCCAGGCGCCCTTGTTCTTGAGCGGCGTTGCCCTTCGAGTTCCACTTGGCTTGAAAAATATCCCCGAATACAAAGGTAAACACCCCTAATATCATGAGCGGAGTTAGAAGGGACCAAAGGCTGCCAAATATTGACCCCTTGTAGCGACCTTCCACTTCTCGTCGTGTCAGCGTGGCGATGAGTGAGCGTTGCAGCCAGAGGTTTTTCAGCAGTGCTACTGGTGAGGTCGTATGCGCACTGTGAGGATTCACGGATATACCTCTGCCAGAGTGAATGGCGCACCAGCCTGGTCTTTGGTCGATAGTCGCGGTGTCACCGAGGTGTGCCAGTCGATCGCCAGATCGGGGTCGTCCCAGACGATGCAGCGCTCGTGGGCCGGCGCGTAGTAGTCGCTGGTTTTGTAGAGGAATTCGGCGGTTTCACTGAGCACCACGAAGCCGTGGGCAAAGCCCT
>CAMLRJ010000214.1 GCA_946482345.1 uncultured Cellvibrio sp. | reverse complement strand
TTTGATTCGAGGAATTGTGAAGAGGAAGAGCAAGTAGAAATATATTGTTATCTCCAGTCTTATTCACATCCTACTCCGTTGAAAATCGAAAACAATTTAATACGACAGCAAAATAAAAATGGCGATATACAGTGCAAAACCTGATGGACTTGTAAATATACAGTCTGAAATATATAGTCGATGATGGATATTAAACTGTTATATAAAAGCAAAATCATGAAAATAATCATAGTCACTACTCTAATTTCACTTTCGTTACTTGGGTGCAGTCAGGTACAAACACTTTCTAAGCTTGAGCTAGAGCGTAATACCAGCCATTGGAAAGAACCAAAAGTTGCAATTTGGTACTACATGGGTAGCGACTCCGAATTTCACTACTTCCATTTTATGGATATAGATAAATCGCAAAATTTCAGAATAAAGAAAAATGAACTAGAAATTGAACCACAATTTTTATTAACCAAGTCATTTAAAAAATGGCGGGTAATGCCATGGGGTCCTCATTCACCAAGGTAATGTAGAAAAAATGCTATATTTACTTAAGTAACAGTATAGTTAGCGCCCTTTTGAGCGTTTGAGTTTTCACTATGATTTTTAAAAGTAAAAGCGTACAAGCAAAAGCATTTAGCTTTGGTGTTATAACAAGGCAATGTTGCCATTTTTGTTGCGTTTTTGCATTCGCGGTGCTCATTATGTGTAACACAAAAGCACAACAAAAATGTCATCGAAAATCGCAACATTAAGTAAGAAAATGAAAAATCTACGAGATGAAATAAATCAGGTCATAAAGTCTGAAAATATTCCAAGTCTATCTTTCGTTCGCTTAAATAAATGGCAGTGGATGCTCAGTAAAATAGCCAATACATTTTTAGTGCACGGAGAAAAAGATCTTGAAAAAGTGTGGCTTTGGGAGTCTTTTAAAGAGCCATACAAAAGTTTTCAGCCTGAAAATTCAATCGCTGAGCTAAAAAAGCGTCTCAGCGCCACTGAGCAATATCTATTTATAGCCTCAGATGAAGGCGGGAAGTATTGGGTGTTGGAGGGTTTAGGCAGTTCAATAATTTGCCTCATCAGTAATAGTTTTTGCTTTGAGTACTATATTACTAATAAATCAATGTCTTGGTTGTTGTGTGAAAATCATCATGGTGTTATGGTTCAGGTAAGTGTAAATATCAACACATGAAAAAATACTTAACAAAGAAATGTTACGGATGCCATTTTTGTTGCGCTTTTGCATTCACGGTGCTCATTGTGAGTCACACAGAAGCGCAACAAAAACGGCACCGCAAAATAGCAACGCTAAGCACAAGTAAGTATGGAAATTAAAAAACTCTGGAAGTATGGAATAGGAACTTTAAGTGTTATTGGCTTATATCTAGTTGTCGCTGGAATCTGGGCGTCGCTTTCAGTTTCCGAGCTATTACCCGATTCATTCACAAACAATAACCCGCCATTGCTAACTGAAGAGCAATCAAAAATTTTGCTGAAAATTGAAGATCCTACATTTTACGATCATATCGGCGTTGATTTATCGTTAGGGCAAGGCCTAACAACAATCACATCTTCGTTAGCATTCAATGTATTTCTATCAGGTAAAAAACTTGGTGGTGTAAAAGGCGGATTTCAATCATTTTATAGTGCTGTGTTTGCTTGTTGTAAAAAAATAGATTTTGGAAGGGACGTAATGGCTTTGGTTCTAAACAAACATCTTTCGAAAGAAAATCAGTTACACCTCTTTGTTTCTACCGTTTATATGGGGCAGCACAATCGCACAGGTGTAGTTGGTTTACCCGCAGCGGCTAATGCCTATTTTAATAAAGCCATTTCAGAACTCTCAAAAGAGGAATTTATAATGTTAGTTGCAATGTTAAACGCACCTAACTATTACCATCCGATTAACGGTGCTCAGCAGCTAAACTCACGTATTTCAAAAATTAAAAGTATATTGTCTGGCGCCTGCAAACCGAAAGGCTGGCTTGATACAGAATATAAACAATGTAATGGCAATACTTAACAAACAATCACGGAAATAAATATGTCGAAAAATTTTATCTTACTTATAGTGGTAGCTTTAGTATTTTCTGTGATTTCAGCTCTTGCTTTGGGTATTAACATTTCTGGTTCGAGCGGTATCGGATATGTTATTGGTAATGCTATTGGCACAGTTGGGGCGGCCATGATTATTTCGCTTATACCAGCAGGAATATACTGGCTGGCAACACGAAAACCTATGCCGGGACTTAGTATTGTCATATGGGTTTTGTGGGGTTTAATCGCAGCTATCAGTTTAACTGGCAATTTAATGTATCTAGCCCGAACCAGCAGCTTCTAAATCGAGTAACGCTGAGCTTTTGTCTCTCATACCGGTTCAACATAGGGTATCTCTTTGCGAGATAATTTTGTATTTTCAAAAAACTAATTGATCAGCTCACTGCAGAAGGAGAATATAACGTGGAAAACTTTTTCGGAATCCCATGGGCAATTGCAGCAATTATCGCGATTGGCATCGCAATTTTGTACATATTTTTGTGGCCAAAACCCAAAGGAAATTTTTCGCGGTGGACTTATTTGATCCTGCGTTGGGCGCATTCGCTGGTTTGGTGGTTGCTGGCATTAACTTGTATTGGCTTCTCTGGATTACTGCCACTGAATGAAAACCTTACCGGTTTTGTTGCCTGGAGCGCGTTAGTGGTTTATTTTATTTTCCTGGGGACATTAATTTACAATCGATCACAAAAGACCAATTAAACACCAAAAGAGACCGACAAGATGAAAAGAAAAGATAACATGCCGGAATTTGTATACCTTGGATTGGTGGGCATCAATTCAAAAAAGGTAGCTTATTTTTATACTATTTTATGTATAGTGATAGCAGCACTTTGTTTGATAATTGGATTTTTTAATCCTTGGTTTTTCTTTGGTGTTGCTATGCTGGGTGCTGCTCACTGGTATTATTACTGTATTAAATGGGTTGATAAAAATTCATCATGGGACTGAAAATTTCATTATCCATAAGTGCAGTCATTTGCATAACAATATTGTGATACGCCACCCCAATGATAAGTTTGATGATCTTCATCCTTCATTAAATACATAGTGCCCTGCTTTGCCGTTTGATCGTAATCGTGAAAATGATGCCAGACGCAGTTTTTCGGCGTCGATGTATAACCACAGGCACGATTGGCGCTCGCATAATCATCCGTACGTTTGCCTGTGTAAGTAATCAACACTTTTTTAATATAGCTGGCACCCGGATCAAGACCCGGTTGATTAACCCCGCCCAAAGAAAACCACACAATGGTAGGTGTACCTGAACTGTTTGGAGAATAACGGGTAACGGGAAATTTTTTGCGATCCCCCAATTCTGTTAGCAAAAATGTTTCAAATTCAGATTTGCTATTGAACAACCCTCTCACATCCTTACTCGCCCAACCTGCATTCGATTTTTCAGCTAATTGTTTTCTGGTTAATGGCATGACGCACCTCTTGATTGTTGTAAACATCAAACTACCGACTATCCTGCCACGCAAAATTACCTGATTATTACCAATAGAAACACTGGGCATGGCGCATTTCATAGCAATTTTGAGGATATTTTTTTCATATCCACTATAGTTATTAGCAAACATCAATCTACTTCAATAAGTTGAACCCAGATGACACTAGCACCGCTAACGGATGAGTTAAAAAAGGCCAAAATATTACTGGTGGACGATTCCAAAATCGTCAGGATTACTATATCCAGAATATTGTCAGTCAAGTTTGATTTGGTAATTGCCGAGAATGGTGAAGAAGCCTGGCAAAAGATTTGTGAAGACGACAGTATCCAGATGGTATTTACTGATTTGGGAATGCCATTGCTCGACGGTTACGGGCTTATTCAACGTATCAGGCAATCGGAAAACGAAAGTATTCGTCATCAACCGGTAATTGTGATCACCGGTGCTGCAGAAGAAGAGGATGTTAAAAAAAGAGTTTTTGAATTAGGTGCAACTGATTTTATAACCAAACCATTTAACTCCACTGAAATTCTGGCAAGAGCCGAAGCGCATACCAGCTATCGACGGGATAAAGAAGTATTACAAAAAAATGCCGATATTGATGTACTGACCGCAACATTGAATCACAATGGTTTGAAAAAACAATTGGATAAAGATGTCTCTTTTATCAATCGACATGCCGAAAACATGGCGATAGTGCTGTTTGAATTGGATGACTTTAAAACCTTGCATGATCGTGTTGGCGATAAAATTTGCAATAGCATTATCAAACAAACTGCCAATAGTTTATTAAGCGCGATTCGCAAAGAGGATAGCGTTGGGCGTTATGGTCTGGATAAATTCCTGGTGATTTTACCCATGGCCAAAACCGAAGGCGTTATTATGTTGGCCAAACGTTTATGTGAACGCATAAAAACGTTTAAAATAAAAGTTGGCGAACAAATTGTCCCTGTCAGCATTTCAGCAGGCATTTCAATTGTCCGAAAAGGCGTGCCCACCAGTGCTGATGCTTTGATTGCCGCTGCCGAACAAGCATTACAGAATGCTCATAAAGTAGGACAAGGCGAAGTTCAATTATTAAAATTGAACGATTCCAACCCTGATGAAAAAATACAAGTGTCCGTTGATAATTTGCTTGATGCTATCAGCAAGGGGGAAGTTAATATTACCGAGCACCAAATGAATCACTTAATAAAACGCCTGCTGCCGTTGGTTAGCCTCATGACAGAAAAACAAAAATCGCGTTTGATTAAAACAGATAACGCTGCAGAATAATTTAAAAAAAAACCTATTGCGTATATCGCAATAGGTTTTCAAATAACAGGATTTATATTTCGGAATTAATAACCAACACTAACCGCATAACTGAGCAAGCTGCCCGCATAGTTACCACCCCACTCGTAACCATATCGACGCTCGGGTTCAACCGCCATTATGTCGTATTGTTTACCATTTCCGGGTGGATTATCTGTTGGCAATCGACCACTAAAAAATCCTTTATCGGTATCCAAATCATAAAATCGATACCACATAGTAGAACCGGATTTGGATTGAATCGGGTTAAACGTATCGTCAGTACTACCACTGGCTCGTTTAACATAAGCGGTATCCGCAACTTTTACACTGTCACTGCGAAACCAGGTTAAGGCCGCTTTCACTGATTGTTCAATTTCAGGAGTTTGTGGACGTGACATTAAAAATGCAACGACCAATACAGATTCTTTACCGCTTTTGGATGGCAACTCGTAAGAGCGCGCACCAAGAGGAGCATGAGTCACTGGATCATGCTGCGCACACCAGACAGTTTTTATATTGTTCTGCACTATTTGCGAGGCCAGTATGTAATCGACAGCTGACTCCAATGCGGTATTGATAGATGACAATTGAGTGCTGGTAAATAAATCACCATTGAGGGGCGCAACCGATTTGCTGGCTTGATCCAACAACGTCAGTACACGTGCCATAGCGTTATCGTTAAAAGTGACGTAATTGGAATAAATAGTACCTGTACGCGCAGGATACACTTGTGGCCATCCGCCTGATGAGTATTGCATTTTCAACAAAAAATCGAGTGCATTACGCGCCGCATCGCGATAAGCCGTTACACCACTACGCTGGTAAACATCTGCCAAAAATAAAATTTCACTGACAGTTGCATTGTTATCGATAGTTCCCAATTCAACACCGCTCGCCCCTGTCCACTCGGAACGCGCAGCAGTACCATTCCAGGGCGAGTCATATTTGGTCACAGCAAATTTATAAAAACCACCGTGAGGCATTTGCCAGGTGATCATATTGTCTGCACGCAGTTTGTCTGCGGTTAATTTGGCAGCAGCATCACCTGTAGAACTTAACCAACTTTTGTAATTATTTAACACAGTATTAATCGGGTTGTTGGTTTGCGATAACAAAGGCGCACTTGAATGACTTGAATTTGAACTTGAAGAGTTGCTCACTGTTGAGCTACTCGACATCAGACTGCTTGATACAGAACTGCTAATTGAGTTAGAGGAAACAGAACTGCTTGTTAAATTGCTGGATGAATGACTACTGCTAATAACAGAAATGCTGGATGCAATAGTCGAAGAGTTTGAGTTGGATGATCCCGAAGAACCTCCACAGCCGGATAAAATCAGTCCGGCACCGAGTGCAAACAAAAAAGTAATTTTCATGGATTTATCTCAGTTATAAAACTTCTGCCACATACACGGGCGACAACAACTAACCGAAACCTGTGCCGAAAGTCCGCATTCTTATAAGATCAATATTTTGCGGTAGGCGATGTTAACCCAGGCGCCATTATTTTGTAATAGATCTTATCAATCAACGTGAACAAGCCTGACACAAACA
>CAMLRJ010000213.1 GCA_946482345.1 uncultured Cellvibrio sp. | reverse complement strand
TAATCTGTTTTATAACGAAATCCAATTCGTTGAACTTTTCCATTTTGTTCTTCGATCACACAATCAGCGGCATGCACAATGCCGGTATTGAATGTATTGAGATAAATATCGTAGGTTGCTTTAGTCATCGAACAAACTTTCCTCCAGCACAAAGAGTTGCTCAAATCCTTTTTCCAATCCAAGCACTTCGGCGGCTTGATAATATTTTGCAATGCTTACACTCAAGTCTCCCTTTTCCATTTTTTGTAATGTTGCACGAGCTACACCTATGCGTATGGAAAAGGCTTGAAGGTCATCCTGGGGGAAATGTTTTTTCCGTGCGTGCTTTAGATGTTTTCCAATAATGGGTAACAGTTTCATGGCTTACCTTTTTCAACTTAATACCATAATAATAGTATTTAATGCATATAATTGATGAATATACCATTATATTGTTATTAATTCTTTAATCCTAAATATGATTTTATAGTACACTTGATTTATACAGTTTAACTGTACTATATTGGCTTCATGAACACAGAAACCGAAATCAACGCTCAAACATACAATCTTGATGAGCTCTGCCAACTGGCAGATATGAATCTGCGCACCGTGCGTTATTACATCCAGCAGGGGCTTGTGCCTGGGCCGGAAGGTAAGAATCGTGGGGCGCGTTACTTTCCCTTGCATCTGGAGCGCTTGTTGCAGATCAAGAAATGGCAGGCCGCCGGGCTTTCTCTGGAGCGAATTGCAGAGATAGTCGAACAGCCCAACGCTGTGGATATTCCCATGAAGCAGCCACAACCCGGTTCAGTAGAATTATGGAGTCATTTGATGATTAGCGAAGGATTGCAACTCATGATCGAACCCGGTCGCAGTGGATTAACCTCGGCTCAGATCCGACAGCTTTCACGGGAAATACTCGCGGCATATCACAACCTTAAAAAGGCAGAAGAGTAATGCAAACGCAAATAAGTCCTGTACTTCGTAGTACCAATGGTCAGGCCATACCTCTGGTGGGTATGGACATAGAGGCAAAAATTGAAGGCCTGATGACCGCTGTGAATCTTGAACAACGTTATACCAACACTGAAAAAATTAATATTGAAGCGGTTTACACTTTTCCACTGCCGATAGATGCAGTGTTAACTTCGCTCGTCGTGAAAATTGATCAACGTATTTTACGTGCAAATATTTTGGAGAAAAAAACTGCTGAAGCGCGTTATGAAGAAGCAATTACCGATGGCAACACAGTGGTTATGCTGGAAAAACTGGCATCCGGTTTGTACACAATGAATGTTGGTAATTTAATGGCAGGCGAAACTATTGCGATTCAAATGCAATACGCTTTTACACAACGCTGGCAAGGCAATCAATTACGTTTATTTATTCCAACTACCTTGGCGCCGCGTTATGGTAGTGATCCTTTTGCGCCGCATCAAATGCCGGAAAATGATTTTCTGGTTGAACATGCTTGCAGTTTTAAAGTGCAAATTATCGGTGCTTTGGCGAAAGCAAAAATTGCCAGCCCCAGTCATCGTATCAGCGTACAAAATGATAAGGATTGCACCTGGATTAATTTGCAAGACAAAACTGCGTTGATGGATAAAGATTTTATTCTCAATATTGAATCCGAATTGGATCACAATCATGGGTTATTCAGTCGTGATCGAGAAGGGTTTTGTGCGCTCGCCAGTTTTCATCCGGCTTTTGCTACGAAATTTTCAGCTCAGCCAAAAAATTTGAAAATTCTGGTGGATTGCTCAGGCTCCATGGGTGGCCAATCGATTGAACAAGCGCGTAATGCATTGTCAACTATTGTGCAATCCTTGGGAAAGGGTGATTTCTTTAACATAGTCCTGTTTGGTAGTGATCATCATTACATGTTTGACAAAATGATGCCGGCAACGGAAAAAAATATTGCTACGGCATTGGAGCAAATTACCAGTATTGATGCCAATCTGGGTGGTACAGAAATCGGTAATGCTTTGACTGCAACCTATCAATTGCGCTCGGAAGTAAAGCAGGACTGCGATATTTTGTTGATCACTGATGGTGAAGTTTGGGATGTAGACAATATTATTGCGCAAGCGAAAAAATCCGGCCATCGTATTTTTACAGTGGGTGTGGGTGATTCTGTATCAGAAAATTTTGTCCGTAATTTGGCAGAAAAAACTGGCGGTGCAGCAGAATTGGTGAGCCCCAATGAAAATATGGCCGATCGAATTGTGCGTCACTTCAAACGCATGCGTGCGCCATCTGCGACTAAAGTGGAAATGCAATGGTCACATAAACCTTCGCGCCAATTGGATATAAACGCAGTTTATGATGGTGACACAGTGAACGTATGGGCATGGTTTGATAAACAGCCTGATGAAAAAGCGGCACTGGTTTTACATATGCCCGATGGCAGTCAGTTAAAACAGGAATTGATATTGCAACGCACGAATGATAACCCTGATGAGTCGCTCACATTGGTGTCACGATTGGCAGCCGCAGCACGCATCCATCTGAGTGAGAATAAAGATGAAATTGTGAAGCTGGCTTGTGATTATCAATTAATGTCGCAACACACCAACTACTTATTGGTGGATGTTCGAGAACACAAAGCAGAAGATTTACCCGAGTTACGAAAAGTGCCCCATATGTTGCCGGAAGGTTGGGGTGGAATAGCCGTATCAGCAGCACCTGCTTCTCTTGATGCTGCTGCACCTATGCGTAGTCGTGGTGCACCCGCGCCGCAACCTATGTTAAAGAAAGGCGCCCTGGGTCGTATGATTGAAAAAGAATTCAACAAGTTGTCGATGGATTTGTTGGAAATATCCAAAGCAGCGCCCGAAGAAAAAGATCCAAAAACATTTGCGGAAATGTTTGCGAATCAATTCAAGCCTTTTAATTCAAGTAAGGTCAACATCAAGCTGTTACAAGATTATGGATTACATGGTGATCAGATCAGTTTGTTGCATGAAGCCGTTAATCATGGATTCACCGATCGTCAAATTGCGATAATTTATTTGTATCTGTTGTATCAAACTATGGATAAATCCATTATTGATCGCAACTTTATGCGTGCTCTTGCAAAAGCTTATAAGTCGATAAAAACAACAG
Source organism: uncultured Cellvibrio sp. (assembly GCA_946482345.1). The sequence continues at coordinate 3,324 of CAMLRJ010000213.1, read as the reverse complement.
TGGAAATTGAAAAGTTTTTACAGGCTGCAATAGATGATATGGATAAACAGTCTGTGATTGTTTGATGTAAAAAATCTGTGTTGACCGTAGGGGCAGGCCCCTGTGCCTGCCCTGGGCGGCCACAGGGGGCCGCCCCTACAAATAGGAAAAATCATGAGCCTTAGCGCCAGAATATTTTTTGTTTATATACTCTTTGTCAGTGCCAGTGGCTATTTTTTATTTTCTACCGTGATGGAAGAAATTAAACCGGGTATTCGACAATCCACGGAAGAAACTCTGGTAGATACAGCCAATCTGTTAGCTGAATTTTTAAAGCAACCCATGCTGGACAATAAAGTCAATAACGAATTCTACGCAGAAATATTTCAAGCTTATGGTAGTCGCTTGCCTAATGCCAAGATATGGGGTGTCGATAAATCCTCAGTTAATCACCGCATTTATGTCACTGATAAAAAAGGCATAGTGTTGCTCGATTCAAAAAACATTGCTGTAGGTATGGATTACTCAAAATGGAATGATGTTTATTTAACCTTGCAAGGCCAATATGGTGCGCGCTCATCTCCGGAAATATCAGGTGATGATAGAACCACTATTATGTATGTCGCTGCTCCTATTAAAAACGGCGATGACATTATTGGTGTGGTTTCAGTTTCCAAACCCAATCGTAGTATGGAACCCTATATTTATCGTACCCAATTTCGTTTAAGTATTTTTGGTGGCTTGTTGATAGTTGTGGGTTTATTGCTCGGTGCGGTTTTTTCCTGGTGGCTCAGTCGCGAATTACAAAAGTTGCGCAATTACGCCTTAAGTGTGAGTAAAGGTGAGCGTGTTGAAATAGGGAAAGGCAAGATCGCCAGTGGTGAATTACAGCAATTGGCTAATGCACTGGAATTTATGCGTACAGAACTGGAAGGAAAAAACTATATAGAAAATTATGTGCAAACACTGACACATGAATTAAAAAGCCCTTTGGCTGGGATTCGCGCTGCTGCCGAAGTATTGCAGTCACCCATGACAGAAGAACAACGAAAATCATTTCTGAATAATATCGATGTTGAAAGCCAACGATTACAACAATTAATTGACCGCTTGTTGAGCCTGGCAAAAATAGAACACCAACAAAGTTTACATAATCCCGTACCCCTGAATATGGCCAAACTGATTAGGTCTGTGTTACAGCGGTATGAGTTGCGGTTACAACAAAAAGATATCCAGCTGGAAATAAGTTGCGATCCAACTATAGAAATCATAGGCGAAGAATTTTTACTTGAACAAGCCATCAGTAATTTGTTGGACAATGCACTGGATTTTACCTTCAGGAAAGGGATTATTAAAATTCAATTGAGCAGGGAAGGTGAGCAAACTGTTTTCAGCTTATTCAATCAGGGCGAAGCAATTCCGGATTTTGCTCTCACCAAACTCACAGATCGTTTTTTCTCTCTTCCTCGACCTGAAACGGGTAAAAAAAGCACTGGTTTGGGTCTGAACTTTGTGCAAGAGATTATGAAGTTGCATAAAGGCAGGTTTGAGATTGGAAATGTTGAGGCTGGTGTTTTGGCTAAATTAATTTTTACGCTGTTGGAAGAGCGCAGCGACTTCCGACATTTTCGACATAAATAATTATGTAATTGTCGGAAGTCGCTGTGCTCTTCCAACCTACGCGAAATACATCAAAGCTTCACGCAATCTTCACACAAGCGTCTGACTCTACATAAACCCCACAAACCCCTTTGCCACAATGCTCCTGACATTAATTCCTTCAGGAGCTTGCGATGAAAAAACCTTTATTGTTTAAAACCTTGGCGATTGGTTTGTTGATGCTGTTATTGCTGATACCGATTGCCATGATCAGCAGCTCGATTGATGAGCGTAAGTATTACAGCCAGAGTGTGGTGGAGGATATAGCGCGTAGTTCCAGTTATAGCCAAACATTGACCGGGCCGGTGTTTGTGGTGCCCTATTCAAAACTTGTCAGGACGGTGAGTTATAACGATAAAAAAGAAAAAGTGATTGAGGAATCTCTGGTTTATGGAAAGTTGAAATTTTTGCCAGAGCTATTCGATCTTAATGGAGAGTTAAAAACCGAGCTGCGTAAACGAGGAATTTATTCGGCGCGTTTGTATCATTCCGATAACACTATTTCCGGTAAATTTTCTATTCCAAAAGATTTCGGAATAAGTGAAAACTTGCCGGATTATAGTTTTGATCAGCCCTATTTGGCGATGGGAATTAATGATATTCGCGGGATAGATAATTCATTGGTCATGAAAATTAACGGAAAAAGTTTCGTGATGGAACCTGGTAGTAAGCTGAATATTCTGGAGAGCGGAGTTCATGCAACTTTAAAAGATGTAGATTTTAGTGATGTGACAGTTTTGGATTTTTCCCTGAATTTAAAATTAACCGGCACTGAGTCATTTTCAATTGTCCCTATAGGTAAAGAAACAAGAGTCAATATTAGTTCGGATTGGCCGCATCCAAAATTTGTGGGCAATTTTCTGCCTGCAGATTCAGGTATTAGTGAGACAGGATTCAATGCCAATTGGCAAACATCATTTTTTGCGACCAATATGCAAGAATATTTTATGCAGTGTGCTAATAAAAATGACTGTTCAGAATTTAATGATAAACAATTCGGTGTGAATTTTATTGATCCGGTTGATCAATATGTGAAGAGTGATCGTGCAATTAAATACGCAATTCTTTTTATAGGCTTAACATTCGCCTGTTTCTTTCTGTTTGAAATTATGAAACGCCTGCAAGTTCACGCAGTGCAATATACCTTGGTAGGGCTTGCGCTGGCATTTTTCTATCTTCTTTTATTATCGCTTTCAGAACATCTTGGTTTTAATCAGGCTTATATCATTTCAGCCTCGGCTTGCGTGTCTTTAATTGGAATTTATGTTTGTTTTGTGCTGCGCAGTATTTTGCGCGGTATTGGTTTTACTTTGGGATTAAGTTTGTTGTACGGATTATTGTTCGGTTTGTTGAGTGCGGAAGATTATGCACTGTTGATGGGGTCGGTGTTGTTGTTCAGTATTTTGGCTGTGGTGATGTTACTGACTCGGAATGTGGATTGGTATGCGATTGGGGGTTCGAAGAATGTTCCCCACTTTGAAAAAGGGGGGGCAGGGGGGATTTAAAATCTCAGAAAAATTTGACCATCTTAAATCCCTCCCCCGCCTCCCTTTTTCAAAGGGAGGAGCCAGTTCCTCCCCCCCCCTTGCCAAGGGGGAGGTTAGGAGGGGGTGAAATTATTTTAATCGAGACAAAAACATGCAAGTCATACTATCCGCCCTAATCCTTTTCCTACCCGCATTATTC
>CAMLRJ010000212.1 GCA_946482345.1 uncultured Cellvibrio sp. | reverse complement strand
CGATGTCATCACCTGATTGCCATGCAGCTTCTTCAGATTTGATTTTGTAGAAAGCACCGCCCATACCTGAATGGAAATGAACGCTGTCAAAAATGAAAAATTCCGGCTCTGGACCAAACAGTGCTTTGTCGCCCAGACCAGTAGACTTCAGATACTCTTCAGCACGGCGGCCGATTGAGCGTGGGTCGCGGTCATAACCTTGCATGGTCGCTGGCTCAACGATGTCACAACGCACAATGATGGTGGCTTCTTCGTAGAAGGGATCCAACACAGCGGTAGAATCATCCGGCATCAGGATCATGTCTGATTCGTTAATACCTTTCCAACCTGCGATAGAAGAACCATCGAACATTTTGCCTTCAACGAAAAACTTATCGTCTACAACAAATGATGGGAAGGTTACGTGCTGTTCTTTACCTTTGGTATCGGTGAAACGCAGGTCGATCCAGCGGGCTTCGTGTTTCTTAATTAAGTCTAACGTCTTAGACATGGAGTGCCTCCTGATTGTTATAGCTATAGCTATGGGGATTAAAAAAAGATTTCTCAGCCACATATCACCAATGAAGGTGCGAGATCGAGTGTCAGAAAGGGGGCAAAATATATGCCATCCAATAAAAATAGCAACAGGCACTGACAAATAAGCCTCTGGAATTTCTCACAAAAAACCAAATGCACCATTTTGATGCTACATAGCGGTCACATGGTTTTATTTGGTGCACAAAAACATTATTGATTTTAACGGACAAGCGTTTATCCAAAGGCTATGCTGCTAAAATCAATAGCCAAAAATTATTAATTTTTTGTTGAGCGCCCAAACTGACTCCCGTAGAAAGACCGCCTTTCAATAAAAACAAAAGGGTTTCGTCCATGCATATGACAACTACTGAAATATTCCTGATTGCTATGCTGATTATTTTCAGCGTTCCCTACTTGATCTGGCGCCTGTTTAAAACTGACTACTGGGCTCCCCTGGTTGTAGTCCAGATTATCGGCGGCATTTTGCTTGGTCCGGGTGTATTGGGTGCAGCTTTCCCCGATTACTACCAATTCGTTTTTAATCCGCAAGTCATACAATCGCTGAATGGTATTGCTTGGTGGGCAGTGATGATTTTCGTTTGGATCGCCGGTATCGAACTGGATCTGAAAAAAGCTTGGGAATACAAGCGCGAAAGTGGAATTACCGCTGGCCTGGCGCTTGGCACACCACTCTTGTTTGGTTGTGTTGCGGCGGTGGCACTAATGGCATTCAGCGATGGATGGATGGGGCCCAAAGGCATGACCTGGCAGTTTATTTTGGGAGTAGGAATGGCCTGTGCAGTAACAGCCCTGCCTATCCTGATTTTGTTGATGGAGAAACTGCATATTCTTCGCCAACCCATAGGTCAAAGAATTTTGCGTTACGCCAGTCTGGACGATATCGCTATTTGGGGCGTATTGGCCCTGATTCTGTTGGATTGGGAGCGGGTTGGTCGTCAGGGTATGTTCCTGATTGCTTTTGCTGTATCCAGTTATCTTTTCCGCAAGTTGATGTTAGCCATTCAGGAAAAAGACCGTTGGTATGCGGGTTTCATCTGGCTGGCTTTCTGTGGATTGGCTGCGGACTGGGCCGGTTTGCATTTTATGGTCGGCGCTTTCCTCGCAGGTGCGGTTATGGATGCCGACTGGTTTAATCAGGAAGACATGGACAAGCTGCGCCATTTCGTATTGATGATCATCATGCCGGTTTTCTTCCTGAGCACAGGCTTGCGCACCAACTGGGAAGTGGGTGGTGCGACAGTATTTATTGCGGCGGGCATTTTATTATTTGCATCAGTCGCCGGAAAACTGGCTGGCGTCCATCTCGCCGGAAAAATTTTAAAATGGGAAAAAGGTGAAGCGTCAATTATTGGTTGGTTATTGCAAACCAAAGCCCTGATCATGATTATTTTTGCCAACGTATTGTTGGACAAACAAATCATCACCAGCGAAACCTTTACTGCTCTTTTAATCATGGCAGTGTTAAGTACCATGTTGACGGTTCCAGTGACATCACCAAAACTGGAAAAGTTGAAAAATATTATTTTCCGTTCAACATAATTTTACGAAGCACAAGGAAGTATGGTGAATTCAGATTAGGTTAATCTCCTTTTGTCCAGACTGTCACTTTCACGACAAAGGAGATTTACCATGTCCAGATTGGTGTTGATTGGGTTAATATTTTTGTTATCAGGCTGTCTGTTAGTTGAAGATAAAAAAGTTTTTCAGGGAGATCTGCAAAAATTTAATGGCAAAGAAAAAAATGGATTGGATCTATTTGACTCCGCACCTGCCAGAATAATTTATGCGACAAACAATCTGAACAATCAAATTAAACGTTTGGAAATTGTGCAAGACAAGCAGCAATTAATTATCAACCTCAATCGAGGGATTGGCAAAGAATCCGTGCATGGCAGCTTTACCCTGGAAACGCTGGAGACCCATTGGGATCTACGAGTTGAAGGGCAAATAGATCGACGATTTTTAAGTGATCCAATGATTCTGGAAAAAGAAATAGTCTGTACTTTTTCAGGTATATGCGAAAAAGAAATTGAAAAAGAAGTTAAAAATTGCCGATTCATAGATGGCATTGAAAAGTGTGAAACAACAACAGAGATAGTCGAAGAAAGAGGCTGGCATACAGACTGTCCCGGAACCGAAATATTGACATTGGCCGAACAAAAAACAATTTACGACTTGCGCATAAAATTCTTTAATCCACTCAATAATCAGTTGGTTGCCAATTTTCAAGGTTCCACTGATGAGTTAATCGAAGAAACTTCGCGAGTTCAAACCAAACCTTGCAATTAGTTTTCATATGCTTTCAATTAACGACATGCAATATCTGACCGCACTCGCACAGGAAAGTCATTTCGGGCGCGCCGCTGCCAAATGCAATGTCAGCCAACCCGCACTCAGCGCTGCTATAGCCAAACTTGAAGACGAATTGGGATTTTTATTATGTGAACGCTTGAGCCGCGGCATACGCATTACAACTGAAGGTTTGGCGCTGGCAAAAGAAGCAGAAAAAGTATTGGCGCAGTTGAATTCAATTCATGCGCTTGTCGCTGCGGATAAAGACCAATTGCAATCACCGGTGCAGCTGGGCAGCAGTCAATCTCTCGGCGCTTATTTATACCCGCAACTATTATTGCAATTTCAACATCAGGAATATGCAACCAAAATTTATCTGGATGAAAAACCGGATGCCGAACTGATTCAGGATTTAACCAATAATTGTCTTGATGCAATATTGATTGCAGATAATGCGCCCATTAAAGACTGTGTTGTGCGAGAACTTTTTAGCGAACCCTGGCAAGTATTGTTGCCTGTACCACATCCACTTTCGGCAAAAAATTCACTGTCTTTCGCTGATCTGGCTGATACAAACCTGTTTGTTGCAGAAAACGATTATGAGCAACTGGCTGCACAAATGAATAGCAATATCACTCTGGAAAAAGTCAGTAGTAATGAAACCTTGCGCGGCTTGGTAGCAACCCAGATGGGCTTGGGTTTTATGCCATTTATTGCAGCCAATTCCCAGCTTTATACCACCAACAAATGGACATTACGCAACATCGACGATCTGCCCGCAAGAAAAGTGTCGTTGGTTTGGCGAACCACTTATCCACGCTACAAAATGATGGAGCTTTTATCGCAAACAATAAAATCCTGTGCCGAGTGGCATTTGAATTTTGTGGCGCCCGAGCAGCATCAAATGCTAGGCTTGGATTATCTGCAACGATAACTTATTCCAGTATGCGAATTAAATCACTCAAAAAAATCATCGTTCTCGGTGGTGGTACATCCGGGTGGATCACTGCCTGCATGCTGGCAAAACATCTCAAACCCTCCAATTGTGTTATTCAGGTAATCGAATCTGATGACATCAATGTTATTGGTGTGGGCGAATCAACCATTCCGCCTTTCGTCCGTTTATTGCAGCATCTGGGAATTGATGAAAAAGAATTTTTACGCGAAACCCAAGCCTGTTTTAAATTGGGAATTCAATTTGTTGATTGGCGCGAACGCAATCACACTTATTTCCATCCATTCGGTGTGATCGGCAAACCCATAGATTCCCAGGATTTTTATCAGTGTTGGCTAAAAGCCCAGGAAGAGGGTGTTGAATTTCCTTTGCAAGATTTTTCGCCTTGCGCAGTCATGGCAAAAAATCATCGATTTTTTTTACCCAATCAAGCCCAAAACACACCTTTGGGCGGAGCCAATTATGCAGTGCATCTGGATGCAAAATCGGTAGTCGAATTTTTACGCAAGCAAGCAACAAAGTCCGGTGTGATTTCAATCAAAGGTACTGTTACCAAAGTGCAATCACGCCCTGAAGACAACTTTATCCAGCATTTGGTGTTAAGTAATGGTGAAATTGTCGAAGGTGATTTTTTTATCGATTGCAGTGGTTTTAAATCACTGTTAATCGGCAAACATTTACAAACTGCTTTTGAAGACTGGTCATCTGTTTTACCTTGTGACAGGGCAGTCGTCGTTAAAACAGAAAAAGCCGATAACACACCGCCGTACACTATATCCAAAGCACAAAAAAGTGGATGGTCGTGGCGAATTCCTTTACAAAATGCAATCGGTCACGGCTACGTTTATTCCAGCAAATTTTGTACGGATGCTGATGCCAAATCCACATTAATGAAGCAATTGGATCAAAAGCGAATCAATGATCCTCATGTGATTAATTTCAGTTGCGGTCGTCGTGAAAAATTCTGGCTACACAATTGTTTGGCAGTTGGTTTATCGGCTGGATTTGTTGAACCGTTGGAATCAACCGCCATTCATTTAATTGCACGCGGCATGGAGATGTTTTTACGTTACTTTCCCGATCAGGATTGTGATGTCAGTTTGCAACGCGAATATAATCGCCGCATGCACAATGATTACGAAGAGGTTCGTGATTTCGTATTGTTGCACTACTGCACCAGCCAACGTACTGACACTCCCTTCTGGCGCGCAGTAAAAGAAATTCCTCTACCTGATAGCTTGCGCGAACGCATCGAATTATTTACCGCTCAAGGCAAATTACGTGAAGGTTCAGAAGAATTATTCCGCAACACCAGTTGGCAATCTGTATTCGAAGGCATGGGGATCAGACCCCGAAAATATTCCCCACTGGTAGACAATCTCGACCCCGAACGTTTACGCCAGGACCTCAACAATACCCGCTCCGCCATTCTCAATATGGTAAAAACCCTTCCCACACATGATGAATATTTGCAACGGGTGCATGAGGAAAAAAATAAGCCCGTCTAACTTTTCTTATAGTGAATAATGGCGATTGGCACTATAATTCCGCCGTTTATTTTGCACACCCGAGCTCATCATGCACTTTATCGTCAAAGTTTTTCCTGAAATTATTATCAAAAGCCAACCGGTTCGTCAGCGTTTTATCAAACAACTGCGCGACAATTTACGCAAAATGCTGACTACTCTCGGCGTGCAGGTGCAAGTGCAACGCGATTGGGAAAAAATTGAAATTACGTCAACCATTCAGGACAAACAACTGACTGCGCAGGTATCGGACCTCTTGTCGCGCACACCGGGTATTGCTAATTTTTATCTGGTGCAAGCTTATCCATTAGGTGACTTGCAAGATATTTACGAAAAAACCTTATTGCATTGGGGTGATCAACTTGCCGGAAAAAGTTTTTGCGTTCGTGTCAAACGTCACGGAAAACACAACTTTAATTCTGTGCAAATTGAACAGTTTGTTGGTGGCACCTTGTTACATAACACACAAGCCCGCTGTGTTGATTTGCATCACCCTGAAGTATTGGTGCCATTGGAAGTAAAAGATAATCGCTTGTTTGTGATCGCCGAAAAAACCCAAGGTATTGGCGGTTATCCATTAGGAACACAAGATGGTGTTCTGTCGTTAATTTCCGGCGGATTTGATTCAACCGTGTCCAGTTATTTGTGTATGAAACGCGGATTGCGTACCAATTATTGTTTTTTTAATTTGGGTGGGCGCGCTCACGAAATTGGCGTAAAGGAAGTCGCTTATTATTTGTGGAATAAATTTGGTTCTTCACATCGCGTGAAATTTGTCAGCATTCCATTTGATGAAGTCGTCAAGGAAATTCTGGAAAAAGTTGATAACAGTTATATGGGCGTTATTTTGAAACGCATGATGTTGCGCGCGGCGACCCAGGTGGCTGAAAGTTTGGAATTACCCGCATTGGTAACAGGTGAAAGTGTTGCGCAAGTTTCCAGCCAAACCTTGTTAAATTTAAATGCAATTGACCGCGTAACGGACATGTTGGTATTGCGCCCACTCTCAACCATGGACAAAGGCGAAATTATTGATCTTTCGCGTAAAATTGGTACGGAAACTTTTGCCGCACAAATGCCGGAATATTGCGGTGTGATTTCTGTTAACCCCACCACGCGTGCAAAACT
>CAMLRJ010000211.1 GCA_946482345.1 uncultured Cellvibrio sp. | reverse complement strand
TCATAGACATCGAGCAAACTGTTGGCTTGAGTTGTTAATGGCAACAAAGTCATCAGACCAATAAGCAAGCTGAGTTTGGTTTTCTTCATATCAAGATCCTGTTAAGCACATCAAAGATAAGGCAGGGAGTGTAGCGGTTGCCTGAATTAAGGTCGAGCAAAGGGTATCAATCCGAAGGTTTCAGTGGAAAGTTACAAATGTAAGTATCACCCTTTTTGTTTACGATTCTTTAGTTAAACTTTATATTCGCAAAAGTTCGTTTCTGCATAGACGACACAAAATCCTTTTTGGATTCATACGACTTCTCATTCCCTCGATTGATTTTTCTTATTTTGATGCCAGCGTTTGTCGAAAACTGGCAGTTAGTTTGCTTTGCTCTATGGTTACTGATTAATCACACACAAAGATCAGATTATTTGCTTCATTTCGACGCAGCTTTTATCATGCGCGCCCCTATTTTTAACGCAAATTTATCTTTTCGGCTCTTGCAAATGAAAAAATAAAGCTGCAATCGACAATTTACAGTGAGAGAGTTATGCCGGAATTTCTGAGTTACATCTTGATCGCCTTTGCAGTATTGGCGCTTTTGGGCGTGGTATTTGAAGAGGTTATCCACATCAATAAAGCAAAAACCACACTATTTTTCGGGAGTTTGTCCTGGTTGGTGATGTTTATGTTTGCGGGGTCGGAAGCAAAACAAGACCACATACTGGAAAAACTTGATCACAATTTGCTCGAAATCGCGACCCTTTGGTTATTTTTAATGGCGACAATGACTTTTGTTGCTTATCTCAATGCCAAAGGCATAGTACAAGCGGTAGTGCAAAAAGCTTGTCCTGCACAAATGACCAAACGCAGTTTAATGTTACTGGTTGCTTTATTTGCCATGACACTTTCGATGGTGTGCGACAACGTAACCGCAACTTTGGTGACACTGGGTCTTGTGCATGCGTTTGATGTTGATCAGCGCACGCGAATCAAATTGGCGGTGCTGGTGGTGTTTGCCGTCAACTCGGGCGGTGTTGCCTTGATCACAGGTGACGTGACCACCTTGATGATCTTCCTTTCCGGCAACGTCACCATGCCGCAATTATTGTTGCTTTGGATACCGGCAATTGCGGGCGTGATGGTGTTGGCCATGTTGATGTTCCCCGGCGTATCCGGCCAGGTGACCACCGAAAAATCCACCAAAGTATTTACCGGAATGGACTGGGCAATTGTTGGTACATTCTTCAGCACTATCGCCTGTACCATGCTGTTTAATTTTTTCTTTCACGTGCCGCCCGTGCTGACCTTTTTGGTTGGCTTGTCGATTATGTTTTTGATCGGCCAATTTATGCACATGGCTGATGACGAAATTAAAATTCTCGAATATGTTCGTCAGATCGAATACGAAACACTGTTGTTCTTCCTGGGTATTTTATTATTGGTCGGCATGTTAAAAGAAATCGGTACCCTGGATATGCTCACCAGTTTTTATGCGCAAACAGCACCGCAATATGCTAACTACATGATGGGTTTGTTCTCGGCCTTGATTGATAACGTGCCTTTGACGGCCGCTTTATTAAAATCCGAACCTGTGTTGGCAACTCCCGAGTGGCTGGCTTTAACCTATGGCGTTGGTGTTGGTGGGTCTTTGTTGGCGATTGGTTCTGCAGCAGGCATTATCGCCATGAGCAAAGTCAAAGGGCTGACGTTTGGCGCATTCTTGCGTTATACACCCTTGGTGTTTGTTGCTTACACAACAGGTTATTTGGTCGCTTATGTATTGGCGAATGCAGTTTTTGGCTAAGTTCTATCAAACTGTTTGTTAAAAAACCGGGGTTTATTCCCGGTTTTTTTTGCAAAAAAATTACAGCGATTTTATAAAATCTGTTTTTGTAACAACAGAAAATGGCTGACCACTTTTTTTATTTGGATTAACCATGTCTTCTCTCGATATAGCCAAACTTGATCTGATGTATGTCGGCATCATCATTTTCACCGGTTTACTCGGTGGTGTTCTCGCGAAAAAAATCAAAGTACCGGACATAGTCCTGTTTTTATTAATTGGTATAGCCCTCGGGCCTGCGGTAGGTGGTTTCTTACACGTACCCGCTGATTCAACAATGAACCAGTTGATTCTCACTATTGGTGCTTGTTATTTGTTGTTTGAAGGCGGGGCGACTTTGCGTTTCGCCGTGTTAAAAGAAATTTGGATCAGCCTTTCAATTATCGCCACAATCGGCGTGTTGATCACTGGTGCTATCACCGCAACGGCTGCGGTCTGGATGGGAATTCCACTGGCAATTGCACTGGTTTTAGGCGCATTAACCGCATCAACAGACCCTGCAACTCTGGTACCGATTTTCAAACAAGTGCCAATTAAAGATCGCGTATCACAAACGGTGATGAGTGAATCCGCTTTAAATGACGCAATGGGTGCAATCGCCACTTTTGCTGTTGTCAGTTATGTGATGGGTACCGGCGAAGGTTTTAGTCTTACCCATTCACTGGGTGAATTGGCTTACGAGGCCGGTGTGGGTTTATTGTTGGGTGCGGTGGTTGGGTATGTTGCTGCATTTTTAATGGCACACAACAGTTTTGGCATCTTCCGTGGTGTAACACCTTTCGTGATTATTTTGGCGGTGATTACTGTTTATTTACTGGCTGATCATGTTCACGCATCCGGTTTTATGGCGGTATTTACTTTGGGTGTGATGATCGGCAATAAAAATACTTTTGGCTTGCCATTAGATGATCACGAACACGAATATCTTGAAGATTATGTCGGCAACACCGCGCTGTTAATGCGCATGTTTATTTTTATTTTGTTGGGGTCACAAGTGGATTTCCATTTGTTAAAAGAATATTTGGGTGTTGGCATAGCACTCTTGGTGGTATTTATTTTTATCGCTCGCCCTGTGACCGTCTTTATTTGCGCAGGCCCTGACCGTCGTGCCAAGTGGACCTGGAAAGAACTGGTCTTTATGAGTTGGACCCGCGAAACCGGTGTAATCCCTGCGGCTTTGGTTGGTATTTTAGCGGGCATGAAAGTACCGGGCATTGATGTTGTGGGTGCAATCACTTTTATTTTTATCCTCGGAACTATTTTGATTCAGGCTCCAACCACAGCGTTGTTAGCGGGAAAATTGGGTTTGTTGAAATCCCAGGAGAAGTAATTCTCTTTTGAAGTAGGGCGGGTCATGACCCGCGTGTTTTTGCGAATATCTCAAACGCGGGTCTTGACCCGCCCTACGCCTTTACTCTGTGAGACAACTCCAATAGACTGCCGAGCTTCTTGTCGGGGTGCTTTCGATAATTAACGAAGGCTGAGATATACCCGCAGACCTGATCCGGTTAGTACCGGCGTAGGGAACGAGAGCTTCTTCATCCTCTGATTAGCCCCTCTGTTTCCGCGCCTTTTTATCTTTAGCGGAAATTCATGAATTTAAATGCAGTAACACCCATAGCCTTAACCATTGCTGGTAGCGATTCCGGCGGTGGCGCCGGTATACAGGCAGATTTAAAAACGTTTTCTGCTCTGGGTGTTTTTGGTTGTAGCGCGATTACATCTTTAACTGCGCAAAATACTTTGGGTGTTCAAGGTGTGTTTGCGGTGCCGCCAGAATTTGTGCAGCAACAAATCCAATCCGTCATGAGTGATATTCAGGTTGGTGCAATTAAATCCGGCATGTTGGCCAACGCCGATATTATTTTGGCTGTTGCTGAATGCTTAAAAAATTATCCATCAATACCTTTTATTCTCGATCCGGTAATGGTCGCCACCAGCGGTGATCGTTTGTTAACGGAAGATGCAATCGAAAATTTGATAAAGGATTTATTACCGCTCTCAACTTTGATTACACCTAATTTGCACGAAGCTGCTGCATTATTGAACCAACCCTTGGCGAAAGATAAAAAAACCATGCAGGAGCAAGGTGAAAAAATTTTATCGCTGGGAGCAAAAGCGGTGTTGATGAAAGGTGGTCATAGTACTGATGATCAGGCGACAGATTTATTAATTACGCAATCCGGTACTGAAGTATTTTCTACACCCAGATTGCAAACAAAAAATACACATGGAACCGGATGCAGTTTGGCATCAGCAATTGCAGCGGGACTTGCAAAAAAATTATCGCTGTATGATGCAGTGAAAGAAGCGAAAATTTATTTACAGGGTGCATTGGCGGCTTCCAATCAATTCCAAATTGGAAAGGGTAGTGGGCCTGTGCATCATTTTTTTAGGTTTTATTAGGCCCTCACCCCGGCCCTCTCCCAGAGGGAGAGGGGGAAAGCTCCTCCCTTTGAAAAAGGGAGGCAGGGGAGGGATTTAAAAGCTCCGCAATTTTGAAGATTTTAAATCCCCCCTAACCCCCCTTTTTCAAAGTGGGGAACAAATCCCCTCTCCCTCTGGGAGAGGGCTAGGGTGAGGGCAAACGATTTCCAATCGAGGACACAAGCATGAACTCCAGCGTCGAAAAAATTCTGAGCCAAACCGCCGAAGTGGATCAAGCCTCCATTCAACCTTTTACCGGATCGCAAAAAATTTACGTGCAAGGTTCACGAGCGGATATTCAAGTGCCCATGCGTGAAATCCAATTGGCCGATACGCCAACTGATTTCGGCGGTGAAAAAAATCCGGCGGTGCGTGTTTACGATACTTCTGGTCCTTACACTGATCCCAAAGTAAAAATCGATTTGCGCAAAGGTTTACCTGAAGTTCGCACTGCCTGGATCGAAGAGCGCGGCGATACTGAAATTCTGGAAGACAGTCATTCAGAATTTACTAATCAACGTTTGCAAGATTCCAGTTTGGATCATTTGCGTTTTAATCTCACACGCAAGCCACGCCGTGCAAAACCTGGTATGAATGTGTCGCAAATGCATTACGCGAAAAAAGGCATTATCACGCCTGAAATGGAATATATCGCGATTCGTGAAAACATGGCGCTGGCGCAAGCGCGTGAATTAGGTATTTTGGATCAACAACATAAAGGCATGAGTTTTGGTGCAAGTATTCCTGACGAAATTACGCCGGAATTTGTTCGCGATGAAGTGGCGCGTGGTCGTGCGATTATTCCCGCGAATATCAATCACCCTGAAGTTGAGCCTATGATTATCGGCCGTAATTTCTTGGTGAAAATAAACGGTAATATAGGTAACTCTGCATTGGGTTCATCAATTGAAGAAGAAGTGGAAAAACTCACTTGGGGTGCTCGTTGGGGTGCGGATACGGTGATGGATTTATCCACCGGTAAAAATATTCACGAAACGCGTGAATGGATTATCCGCAATTCCCATGTGCCGATTGGTACTGTGCCGATTTATCAAGCACTCGAAAAAGTAAATGGTATTGCAGAAAATTTAACCTGGGAAATTTTCCGCGATACGCTAATCGAACAAGCCGAGCAGGGCGTAGATTATTTTACGATTCACGCCGGTGTATTGCTGCGTTATGTTCCGCTCACGGCAAAACGCGTTACTGGAATTGTGTCGCGCGGTGGTTCGATAATGGCCAAATGGTGCTTGGCGCATCATAAAGAAAATTTCCTTTACACTCATTTCGAAGAAATTTGTGAAATTATGAAAGCTTACGATGTAAGTTTTTCATTGGGTGATGGTTTGCGCCCCGGTTCAATTGCTGACGCTAACGACGAAGCACAATTTGGTGAATTGGAAACTCTGGGTGAACTAACCAAAATCGCCTGGAAGCACGATGTGCAAGTGATGATCGAAGGCCCCGGTCATGTGCCTATGCATATGATCAAAGAAAATATGGAAAAACAATTGGAAGTTTGCGATGAAGCACCTTTCTACACGCTTGGCCCGCTAACGACTGACATTGCGCCGGGTTATGATCACATTACTTCGGGAATTGGTGCGGCCATGATTGGTTGGTATGGTTGTGCCATGTTGTGTTACGTCACGCCGAAAGAGCATTTGGGCTTACCGAATAAAAAAGATGTGAAAGACGGCATCATCACTTACAAAATTGCTGCGCACGCTGCGGATTTGGCGAAAGGTCATCCGGGTGCACAATTACGTGACAATGCTTTATCCAAAGCGCGTTTTGAATTCCGCTGGGAAGATCAATTTAATTTGGGTCTTGATCCCGATACTGCGCGTTCATTCCATGATGAAACTTTGCCAAAAGAATCTGCAAAAGTTGCGCATTTCTGTTCTATGTGCGGCCCGAAATTTTGCTCGATGAAAATCACTCAGGAAGTGCGTGACTACGCAGCAAAAAATGGAACTGATATTTCTGTAATTGGCGAGAAAGATATTATCAAAATGATTGATGTTGAAGCTGAGATGCAACAGAAAGCGAAAGAGTTTGTTGAGTCGGGGTCGGAGATTTATCACAAGATCTAAAAATTTCACCCTCCTAACCTCCCCCTTGGCAAGGGGGAGGGACTTGACTCCCTACTTAATTTATACGGAGTGAGATCGGTTCCCTCCC
>CAMLRJ010000210.1 GCA_946482345.1 uncultured Cellvibrio sp. | reverse complement strand
TGCAATTAAATGCAAAGCTTCACTACTGGGTTTACAAATTTCAAAGTTTTCGATTAACGCTTTATGTAAAGGTTTTTCATGAGTATCGATAACAACCGGAGCATCCGCATTTAAATTCAGTGACTGCTCCAATTCATATACATAGTCGGGGCAATTTTTTGGCCAAATACCAAGCGCATCACCCGCTTCATATTGAATGCCGGAATCTCCCAAATCAAAACCAAATTGACGAACATCTTTGCCTGAGCCTTCAGCGCTCAATTTATTGTTGATAATCAAGCGTGAAGTATAAGGGTTGGCTTTGGTAAAACCCGATTTACTTCCAACAGTGACTGTTTGCTGAACAGTTGAATCATTCGTCGAATCTTTTCCAAGATAACCCGATAATTTTTCTTTTAATCTTGATAACCATTGATTCGCTGGCACTTCAAAATCGGTATCACAATCAACGCGATCAATTAACGCTTTTGCACCCAAAGCTTGTAATCGTGCAAATAATTTTTTACCGTGACCGCAGAATTGATCGTAGTTCGAATCGCCCAGCGCCAACAATGCAAACTCAAGTGTAGAAAGTGCAGGCGCTGACTCCTGATTTAATTGCCGCCAGAAATCGCCGCCATTATCCGGTGAATCACCATCACCAAATGTACTGGTCACAAAAATTACAAATTTATCTTTTGACAACTTTTCAACGCTGTAATCATTCATGGATTGCAAATTAACCGCCCAACCTTGCGCCCTGAATTCTTTCGCAAAAGATTCCGCAAGATTTTCAGCATTGCCGGTTTGTGAAGCCCAAAGCAAAGTCAGTGCAGGTTTATTGGTAGATTCTGCATTCACCCCCATTGGCAGTACACGGCTGAACATGCCCGCCAACAGACCATTAATCCAACCACGATATTCTGCGCGGATGGGCGCATCAGTTGGTAATGCAGGCACCGCTTGAATTAATTTGGCGCTGGCAGTTAACCCCGATATATAACCACTCAAATAATTTTTTTCATCGACATTAAATTCAGGAGTTTTAATATCTGTTACACCTATTTTTTCTGAAAAAGTTTTAATGAGTGTCATGCTGGTTTCCTCGGCGACCGGAGCAAAAACCATCGCAGGTAATTCATAATCGTAATCATGCACATCCGAATTTTCAGCAGAATCCAGATCGCTGGCTTCTGCAATAACCTCTACTCGCTTTAATGAAACAGCCGCAATTTTTAATTCCGGCTGTTGTGAAATAGGATCAATCTGATCGCTGGTAACTGCATTAATACAAAGATTATCACCATAAACATCATTCCAATGGATAGGTGCAAAGCAACTGCCGGGTTGAATCCTGTCAGTCACAATCGCAGGCAATATGGCATAGCCACGACGCGAGCGCACTTCAACTTTATCTTTGGTTTTAATTCCCAGTTCAACTGCGTCTTGCGGATTAATTTCCAAAAAAGTTCCGGGATTTAATTTATTCAGCGTCTGAATTTTTCCGGTTTTGGTTAAGGTATGCCATTGGTGTTGAACACGACCGGTATTCAACACCAATGGAAATTCTGCACTGGGCATTTCGGCAGGATCAACATGCGGGCGCGCATGAAAAATCGCTTTGCCGTTTTCAGTCGCAAATTGCAATGCCGGTTGGCTACCATCTTCCAATAATTTTAATGGCTGATTGATACCATTATTGAGATAACGTATTGGATTGCGCTGTGAATTTTTATCCGCACAAGGCCATTGCATTGGCGATTCACGTAATGCGTCATAACTGACTCCACGCAAATCGTATCCTGTTTTTGGATTGTAACTTTTTTTGATTTCTTCAAAAACTTCAGAAGCGGATGAAAAATTAAATCCTTCTGTGAAGCCCATTTCACGTGCCACTCGCGCAACAATTTCCCAATCCGCCATGGCATCGCCCGGTGGACTAACAGCTTCTTGCATTAAAGTAATATTGCGTTCGGAGTTAATCATCACACCTTCAGCTTCTGCCCATAAAGCACCGGGCAGTAACACGTCGGCGTAACGATTGGTTTCTGTATCCAAAAATGCATCCTGCGCAATCACCAATTCAGCTTTTTGCAATCCGTCGATCACAATTTTACGATTGGGTACCGAGGCTACCGGATTGGTACAAATAATCCAGCAGGCTTTTATTTCACCTGCCGCCATGCGTGAAAATAAATCCACAGTGCCTTTACCTAATTGGGTACTGATGCTGCCGCGCTCAATGCCCCACATATCTTCAATAAAAACGCGATCTTTTTCAGCAACCAATGCACGCTGCCCTGGCAAACCCGGCCCCATGTAACCCATCTCGCGTCCACCCATCGCATTCGGTTGCCCGGTTAATGAAAAGGGGCCGCTACCCAATCGACAAATTTTTCCTGTTGCCAAATGCAAATTACAAATAGCGTTGGTGCTCCAGGTTCCATGAGTACTTTGATTTAAACCCATGGTCCAGCAGGTCATAAATTCCGGCGCATTGGCAATTAAATCAGCAGCGGCTTTTAATTGTTCAACAGAAAGCTGCGTGATCTCGCTAACTTTTTCCGGTGTGTAATTGGCTAAAAATTCCGGGAAGATTTCCCAACCCTGGGTGTATTGTGCAATAAAATCTGTATCAATTTTTCCCGACTGAAATAACAAAAACAAAACGCCATTTAAAAAAGCGATATCAGTTCCAGGTTTAATCGGCAAATACAAATCCGCTTTATCGGCAGTCGTGGTTTTACGCGGATCTACCACAATTAATTTAGCGCCGGCTTTAATCCGATCCATCATTCTCAAATACAGAATCGGATGGCAATCTGCCATATTGGAGCCGATTACCAAGAATAAATTTGTGTGATCAAAATCCTGATAGGAACCGGGTGGCGCATCGGAACCCAACGACAATTTATAACCCGCACCGGCACTGGCCATACACAAACGCGAATTGGATTCTATGTTGTTGGTACGCACGAATCCTTTAGCCAATTTGTTGACCAAATATTGCGATTCGATAGACATCTGCCCAGACACATAAAAGCTTAATGAATTCGGGCCATATCGATCCAAAATTTCCCGCAAACGTTTTGCGGTATGACTGATTGCCTGAGTCATGGAGGTTTTGACAGGCTGATGGCGGCGATCATTTCGTACAAACGCCGACTCCATACGACCCGAATTCGTTAACGCCTGGGCACTGGTTTGGCCTTTGGTACATAAACGCCCAAAGTTGGCGGGATGTTGTTTATCGCCTGTGACTTTCAGAATCTTTTTGCCATCGGTCTCCAACAGCATGCCGCAACCGACACCACAGTAGGGACAAACACTTCTCACGGTTTTAATCGATAATTCAGACATAAGGTTGCAACTCCTCGATCAGCAAGTTTTAGCAAGCCTTATGCCACCCAAGAATAAGAGTTCTATTAGCAGCGATAATCGGTTAAAATTCGTCGAATCACAGTGAAATACTCATAAATCGATTAACTGTGAATAATTTGAGTGCGAATAATTACAACTATTTCAAGCCACTCGGGATTGATTTGCACCAAATTAATACATGATCACAAGACAGATAAGGAAAATGAAATTCAATGAAGCACGAAAATTCAAACCAACTTCATTCAAAAGTTCCAGCCAAGCCAGAAAGCGCACCAAATTGGCATCTTCACAGATGAAACATATTGATTTGTATGCTTATTGCCAATTTGACCTATAAATTATTATTTTTAGGCTATATTGGATCTATTCACCAAAAATATGGAATCCGGAATGACCCGCGAAATAATGTCGTTAAAAGACCTTGTTAATCGCTTATTGATCCCCGATCAGGATCTACCCCGATTGAGCTTTTGCCCAAGCGTCAAAGCGTCCAGCGTTTTTGACTGGATTCATGCACTTCCTTTGACCCAGGCAGAGCAAGTCAGCGCGATATTTTATTCAGCCTTGCCCGAACTAAGCAGGGTCAAGGCCAACTGGGAATTACGCCTGTCTATTGCCGAAACGGTTAGAACGCCTCTGCATCATTGTATGGAAGGATTATCCAAACGTTACCTCAACCAACCACTGATCATGCCTGAAGCGGCCGTCAAAACGGCAACAGTGGCGCAAGCACTGCAGAAACATCTTTTAAACACCTATCTGGTTGTGATTCGCGACATCTGTGTCAATACAAAAGACAAAGAACACCATCTTGCGATGGCCATTTACCGGGCACTGACCTGTGTCAGCTATTTATTGTTAAGGAGCTACCAGCTCTATTTGCCACCGCCCGATTATTTATGGAAAACCGCACACTCTTTATTTCTGATCGCAGAACAATCTGACGTTTTGGAAGAGTCCTGTGTTGACCCGCTCTTGTCGCCATCCCATCAAAACCCGCTGCAGGCTTATATTCGTATCCTGTTGCTTGCAGCATCAAGACCCAATCAGTTAAGGCAAGAAGAAATTCAACAGGTATTTTCTCTGCTTGAACAAGACAGTTACCGCGTTAAATTGCTGCCACTGGCATCGGCGGAGTCCGACAACTCGCTAATCACACTCGCCCAATCAGACATGCCACCCATGTTTGTCAGCAAAGCAAAACAGTCTGGCGTTGCATTGTCCAATGCATACGAATTGGACGTCACTGCCATCATTAATCATTTAAAAGAAATTTCGCAAACCACAGAAGAAGGTGGCGATCAAAAAATTACTCCGTCAGTCATCCAGCATTTGCAAACCGCATGGAAACAGCAAACGCAGCGAGGCTTCGCACGGCAAGTCACGCGGCTGAATATCGACGTTATTATCGGTATTACCAACATTCATTTTTATCTTGCGGGTGAGCTGCCTTTCCAGGTTTTTTTACAACAGGAAAATTCGCTTGCAGGAAAAGCAGATGCCTTTGTAAAAAGAGGAATTCAATTAAAACAAAATCAGGAAACAGATCCCTGGAGCGACCCGTTCGACATTAAAGGAGATACCGGAACAAAGGCAACGGCATCTGTAGAACACCGCATAAGGCAACAGGCTATAGATCAATATCAAGGCCAGCACCAAATATTTTCTGTTCCATTAATCGATAAAAGTGCTGGAGGATACGGGCTTGAATGGCAAGGCGATATTCCTATTCAAGTGAAAACAGGTGAATTGTTGGCACTCAAGGAAACCAATCGTCCCAACTGGATTCTGGGCGTCATACGTTGGGCGCATCAAATCAAAGGCGCAACCCAATTGGGAATACAAATACTTTCACCAAAAGCAACGCCTGTTGGTATCGCCCTGATCCACAGAAGTGGTGGCTACACAGAGTATTTACGAGGATTACAACTTCCGGAATTGCGCGCTATCAATCAACCGACTAGTCTCATTACCAATGCAGTCACTTTTCATGAAAGCAGCAAAGTTAAACTCTTTATGCCCGATCAAACGGGTCAAGCGAGCGTAAATAATATCCAGCTAACCAAAAGAATATTTTCAACTGGTGTGTTTAATCAATTTGGATACAGGGCAATTGCCGTAACTTCTAATGAAGAGTAATCAACAGACACCAAATCCAACAAGGTAATTGTTAAATCCAACACGGAGCTTGAGGGAAGAGACAAAAAAGGTAATATACGAGCATTTTCAATAAAGTATGCATTTATGAGCGCCAACGACACTATTCGACTACTAATTCTTAACAACTCCCGCTCCGAAGCTGAGCGTTTAATCAGCATGCTCCATTCATCTGGCAAGCCAAATCGTGCACAACATGTCGAAAATGAAGACTCGTTGATTAAATTATTGCAGGAGCAAAGCTGGGAACTCCTAATCGGTAACAACAATACAACCAATTTATCCCCTGCCAATGCCATCAAACAAATAAGACGTTTGAACAAAGATGTCCCGGTGATTCTCCTGAATGACGAAGAAAACCCTTCAGCCGTTGTTGAAGGTTTAAAGTTGGGCGCTGTTGATGTGGTTAATCTGGATGATGATCAACATTTATTACTGGTGATCGAGCGCGAATTGCGCAATCGCGAACAGCGACAATCAAAACGCCTTGCTGATCGACGTTTTCGCGAAGCCGAAAAACGCTCGCAACAATTATTGGATAGCTCACGCGATGCGATTGCATACGTTCAGGATGGACTTTATCTTTATGCAAACGAATCTTTTGCAGAATTATTTGAATACGAAGATAGGGATGACATAGAGGCCATGCCCATCATGGACATGGTGTGTGATGCGGACCAATCACGATTAAAAAACTTTCTAAAAGATTTCATGTTGAAAGGCGATGAAGCTGAATCATCAACCTTGTCATTCAAAGGTGTCACTCAGGAAGGCAATGAAAAACAGATCAAACTTGAAGTATCACTGGTGACTTATGATGAAGAAGCCTGCATTCAATTCCTTGCCAGAGCTTCTCAGGAAGTTATAGTACAAAACGCCGTCAATGAAGAACTTGAAGCGCAAATCAAACAAATAAAATGGCAGGATTTGGTTACC